>PWVH01000027.1 GCA_003563465.1 Coriobacteriaceae bacterium
CGCGATCGAATCACGGGCGGACAGACCTCCATCACCGGGAACTTCACTCCCGAGGAGGCACGACGCTTGAGGACCGTGCTCGAAACCGGTGCACTCCCGGTATCTCTCGAGTTCTCCGAGTCCAGGGTCGTAGGTCCGACCTTAGGCCAGGAGTCTTTGCGCAGAGGCGTCCTAGCAGCACTGGTCGGCCTTGGCTTCGTCGCGGTGTATCTTGCGCTGTTCTATCGTGGACTCGGCGTGGCAAGCTGGTTCGCACTCTCGGTCTTCGCCTCGCTCTTCCTCGGAGTGCTTGCACTCCTTTCGAACTTCGGGTGGTTCGCCCTCAGTCTCCCGGGTATAGCCGGAATCGTTCTGACGATCGGACTTGCCGCTGACTCCGAGATACTCATGATAGAGCGTTTCAAAGAAGAGGTTCGCCAAGGCAAGACATACCGTTCTGCCGCAAGGCACGGCACTCGAAATGCGATCGGTACCAGCCTGGACGCGGACCTTGTGACGTTTGTCTCTGCGCTGATGCTCTACACGTTCGCCATCGGGCCCGTCCGTGGATTCGCCCTCACGCTGATGATCGGGTTGGCCATCGACATATTCAACATGGTCTTCTGGTCTCGCTCGATCGTCATGACCCTCGCCGAGACGGTAGTTCCCAAAGCACCTTGGCTCTTCGGAGTAAAGGGGGGCCAAGCCGATGCTTGAGCGTGACATCGACTTCTTGGGTAACCATCGATGGTTCTTGGTCTTCTCTCTAAGTCTTGTGATCGTGTCGATAAGTGCACTTGCCATAAGGGGTCTTACCTTCAGCATCGAATTCCAGGGCGGCACGGTCGTGAACATCGGCCGGGCTGAGGGCGTGACGGTTAACGAGGTGCGCGCCGCATTCACGGAGGAAGGGGCTCCCGGAGTAGTGGTGCAGTCGACCGAGGACGGCGGCTTCATCGTGCGCACTACCGAAGATGACCCCGATGTCGCCAACGCGACGTTTCGTCGGGTCTTCGAGACTCTGGGCATCTCACCTGACCTTGGCGATGTGAGCACGATCGGTCCTGGCTGGGGTCGAAACGTGACTAGGGCCGCACTGTTGGCTCTGAGTGCCTCCGTCGCGGCGATACTCTTCTACATCTCGCTTCGATACGAGTACAAGATGTCACTGACTGCAGTGTTCACTCTCATGCACGACGTGCTGATAGTGCTCGGTATCTACGCGTTGGTTGGCCGTGAGGTGTCCCCGAACATGATCGCCGCTTTGCTGACCATCATCGGGTACTCCTTATACGACACTATCGTGGTCTTCCATCGCATCAAGGAGAACACAACCGGCCTTACGAGGCGGACGTTCTCGAGCATGGCGAACCACTCCCTAAATCAAGTGCTGGTCCGCTCGGTCAACACGTCTTTGACATCGATGATCCCGCCGCTCGCTCTGCTGTTCTTCGGTGGTGAGACACTGGCCGATTTCGCCTTCGCGCTCGTAATCGGCATCATGATAGGAGCGTACTCCTCGATAGGGGTGGCTACGCCGATCTACACGATGTGGAAGGAGCGCGAGCCGAAGTTCCAGGCGCTCGCAAAGAAATACGGACAGGCGTGAGAGCTTCGCATCGTGAGCCGGCTCTCTTAAGAAGCAGGCTGGCGCGGCGGCGTGTCGGTCCTCGCTGGTAGGATGCGGAGATGACTCTGGAACAAGATACCGGACGTTGCCGCGTCAACCGTGCGTGGCGGCTGGCCTCTGTCGATGAAGCGAGGGTGAAGGCGCTCTCGGACAGCACCGGCCTGTCACCGGTCGCGAGCCGCATTCTCGTCGCCCGGGGAATCACCACACCTGAAGCCGCAGCCCGCTTCCTAGATCCCGATCTCGAGCGTGACTGGCTCGATCCAGCATTGATTCCCGGGATGGCTGAAGCTGCTGCAAGGGTTGCAGATGCGGTTCGGGCGCGCGAGAAGATTCTGGTCTTCGGGGATTTCGATCTGGACGGCATCTCTTCTGCGGCGATTGCCGGTCTCGGGCTGACCGCTCTCGGCGCTCAGGTGACTGCGACGATTCCCGATCGCTTCGAAGAAGGCTACGGACTCACTTCCGCCTCGATCGAACGGATCCTTCGATTCGAGCCAGACCTCGTGATCACGGTGGACTGTGGTGTTTCGGCAACCGAGGAGGTCGAATCGCTTCGAGTCTCCGGCGTGGATGTTGTGGTCACTGATCATCACGAACCCGGAACTACGTTGCCGCACGGCGTTCCAGTGGCCGACCCGAAACTGGATTCGAAATGTCCCTCGCATGATATCGCCGGAGCCGGAGTCGCGCTGAAACTCGTCCAAGCGGTCGGTGCTCTTTTCGGAGACACTTCGGTTTGGCGGTCGCTCACCGATCTGGCCATGCTGGGTACCGTGGCCGACATCGTGCCCCTTCTTGGGGAGAACCGTGCTCTGGTCGCGGACGGTCTTGCTCGAATCCGAACTCAACCGCGAGTCGGCATTCTCGCGCTTGCTGCGATCGCATCCTGCAAGGTCACGGAACTCACGACCGATGGTGTGGCCTACCAGATTGCTCCGCGGCTCAACGCTGCAGGCCGAATGGCCGACCCTTCTGCGGCGCTACGATTGCTCATGACCGACGACTCGGCCGATGCGGAGTCGCTGGCTGGAGAACTCGATGCCCGTAATCGAGAGCGGCAGGCCATAGAGCAGGAGCTGACCGAAGCTGCGACGGCTTTGGCCGAGCGAGAGTTCTCTCCAAAGGATCGCGCGCTAGTGTTAGCGGGTGAAGGATGGCACGAAGGGGTCAAGGGAATAGTCGCATCCCGTCTTGCAAGCCGCTTCGGCGTTCCGACGATCTTGCTTGCGGTAGACGACGGTATCGCTCGAGGATCCGGGCGCTCGGTCGGAAGCGTGGACCTCTACCGAGCGATCTTCTCGGCGAGCGAACTCCTGACTCGCTATGGCGGTCACTCCGCGGCAGTAGGAGTGACTCTTTCGAAAGCGGACGTCGGTGAGTTCCGGGCACGACTTCTCGAGTATTTCGCCAGCCTGCCCGAGGAGCAGTTCATCACGGAGACGGTGGTCGATGCAGAGATCGGACTCGGAGCGATCGGACCAGAGCTCGTTGCCGAGGCAGATCTCTTCGAGCCGTTCGGCCCCGGCAATCCGCGGCCCGTGTTCAGTGTCGGCGGGGTCTTCATGTCAGGACGCGAGAGAGTGGGTGCGACCTCCAACCACTTGCGTTTCGACGCCTACGATGGAGCGGATTCGGTGTCCGCGATCGCTTTCCGTTGCCCTGACATAGAGCGTCTTGCTCTGTGTGACGGCGCAGTAGACATCGCCTTCGAACTCAAGGCTGACGAGTGGCGGGGTCGTCGTCGTGTGCAGATGCTCGTGCGGCAGATACTTCCTCACGAGAGGGAAGGCTACTCCCCTGCGGCGGAACTCGTCGAAGATCTGTTCGCGCGTGCCGATGAGATTCTGGCTCGTGAAGAGTATGTGGGCATCCATGAGGCAGACTCCTTTCACACGAAGCTCGTCGGGGTGACGTTCGAAGGACGCCAGGACGTGGCGGCTAGATTGGTTCCGGGAACACCGCTTCGTCTCGTCCGGGAGCCTGCAAACCCTCACGATGCCAATGCAATCGCTTTGCACGAGCCCCGTGGTCTGCAGGTGGGTTACTTCAACCGAAGGCTCGCGGCCGCACTAGCTCCGACGATCGATGCCGGGGTGGAATTCGACGTTGAAGTCAGGGATGTGACTGGAGGCGAGAAGAAGCAGGCCTTCGGTGTCAACGTCTTGGTGACCCGGAGAAGCGATGCGGACGACGTGGCAGAGGCCGAAGAAGTCGCCGTGCGTCGTCAGAGGTTCGCAGCGCTAGAGGGGGCAGCGTTCGATCGCGAACTCGTGCGGGAATTCATCGGCGATGGCAGACTCCACGACGCCCAGAGCGAGACGCTGGGCGAACTGGCGCGCGGTCATCGTTGTCTGACCGTGATGGCCACCGGTCGGGGAAAGTCGCTCATCTTCCACCTCCATGCGGCTAGAATCGCTCTGGTTGATGGAGGAGCCTCGGTCTTCGTCTTTCCACTTCGCGCACTAGTCGCCGACCAGGCTTTCCACCTCGAAGAGGTCATGGGACGATTGGGGGTGAAGGTTTGTACCCTCACGGGCGAATCTCCTCCGGGTGTTCGAGAAGACACTTTCGAAGCGCTGGCGGATGGCGGTGCAGACATCCTTCTTACGACCCCGGAGTTCTTCTTCCATCACAGTTCCCGCTTTGTGTCGAGCGGGCGAGTGCGTTTCGTCGTGATCGATGAAGCCCACCACGTCGGCATGTCGCGTGCTGCTCACCGTCCCGTCTACAGTCGCTTGGGTGAGGTCCTCAGCGTCTTGGGCGATCCCGCGGTGCTCGCTGTTACGGCCACTTCAGGAGATGCCACGACGGAAGCAATCAGGCGGACTCTCGGCATCGAGGTCGTGGTACTCGATCCGACGGTACGCGAGAACCTCGTCGTAAACGATCGTCGAGGGGCGGGGGAAAAGGACGCCTACCTGGCAGCGCTTGCAGCGCGTGGTGACAAGATGATCGTCTACGTGAACTCTCGCGAACAATCCGTGCGACTTGCGCGGATGATTCGAAAGAAGGCGCCTGGAGCGGCGATGCGGGTCGCCTTCTACAACGGAGGACTCACACGCTCGGCGCGCCACGCAGTGGAACGGGCGTTCCGTGTCGGTGATGTGAATCTGGTCGTGGCCACGAGCGCCTTCGGTGAGGGCGTCAACATTCCCGACGTGCGCCACGTCGTCCTTTACCACCTGCCCTTCAACGAGATCGAGTTCAATCAGATGTGTGGAAGAGGCGGACGTGACGGGGCCGATGCCTGGATTCACCTTCTCTTCGGGCCGCGTGACGGAAAGATCAACGAGATGGTGCTCGCTAGTGTCGCACCTTCTCGCGATGACCTTGCTGCACTTTATGTCGTCCTGAAGGAACTGAACTCAGCTCTCGGGCCGGGCTTCGAGATCACCAATGCCGAGCTTGCCTCGCGTGTGACCGACTGTCGTCCAGCATCGAAGATGAACGACAGGGCCGTGTCGACCGGTTTGGGCATCCTGTGCGAACTGAAACTCGTAGAGAGTGAGGGACACGGCCCTTATCGTCGACTCACTTTGGTGCCGACGAATGCCCGAGTCGATCTGGCTTCCTCGGTAAGGTATGCGGAGGGACTAGAAGAAGTCGCCGAGTTCGCGAAGTTCCGGCAATGGGTGTTGTCCGCCTCGGCGGATGATTTGCGCGCCCGCTTCAACCGCCCTATCCTGCCATCACGACACTGAAGTCGAGGAGTGACGAGAACGTGCCGGTCACGATCGAACAGATTGAGGCCCAGGTAAGAGAGTACAACCCCGAGGCAGATCTCACGGGGCTTGTAGATGCTTACCATTTCGCCATGGCCGCTCACGAAGGTCAGGCACGCAAGTCGGGCGAGCCCTTCATCAAGCATCCTGTCGAGGTCTGTCTGATTCTTGCTGAACTTCAGCTGGATACCGCTACTCTCCAAGCTGCGCTGCTACACGATGTCGTTGAGGATTCGAAGCATGAGCTGGCCGAGGTGCGAAAGAGATTCGGCGACGAGGTGACGGATCTTGTCGACGGCGTGACCAAGCTCGGAAGGATCGAGTTCGAGTCGCTCTCGGAGGCGCAGAGTCAGAACATGCGCAAGATGCTCATCGCCATGGCCAAGGACATCAGGGTCATCCTCATCAAACTCGCCGACCGTCTTCACAACATGCGCACGCTGTCCGCTCTACCTGTCGAGCGCCGCCGCGAGAAGGCGGTCGAGACCATGGAGATCTATGCGCCGCTTGCACATCGTCTCGGAATCTCGAACATCAAATGGGAACTCGAAGACCTGGCCTTCTACTATCTCGAACCGCGCAAGTTCCATCAGGTGCAGAAGATGGTCGCTGAGAGTCGGGCGGGACGCGAGGAGTATCTACAACAGGTGATAGGCCAGCTCCAGGAAGAACTCCAAGCAGTTGGCGTGGAGGCGGAGATATCGGGCCGGCCCAAGCATCTTTACAGCATCTACCAGAAGATGTCTCAAAAGGGCAAGGACTTCAACGAGATCTACGACCTCATAGCGCTTCGTGTGATGGTGGACTCGGTCAAGGACTGCTATGGGGCGCTGGGGACCGTGCATTCTATCTGGAAGCCGGTGCCGGGACGTTTCAAGGACTACGTGGCCATGCCCAAGTTCAACATGTACCAGTCGCTACACACCACCGTCATCGGTCCGGCCGGCCGTCCGCTCGAGATTCAGATCCGTACCGAAGAGATGCATCGTACTGCCGAGTACGGCATTGCGGCTCACTGGCGCTACAAGGAGCGCAGTCGTGGCGACGAATCGTTCGACGAGCGCCTCGCCTGGCTTCGGCAGATGCTCGAGTGGCAGACCGAACTCAAGGATCCCCGAGAGTTCATGGAAGCGCTGAAGATCGACCTGTTCGAGGACGAGGTTTTCGTATTCACGCCGAAAGGCGATGTCCGTTCGATGCGCCGAGGCTCAACTCCGATCGATTTCGCCTATGCGATCCACACGGAGGTCGGACACCATTGCGTCGGGGCGAAGGTCAACGGAGTCATCGTACCGCTCGGCTACGAACTGCAGATGGGCGATCGTGTGGAGATTCTCACGAACAAGAACTCGTGGCCGAGCCGGGATTGGCTCAACGTCGTCAAGACCTCCTCGGCACGGAGCAAGATTCGCAGCTACTTCAGCAAGGTCAGCCGCGAGGACGATCTTCAGCGTGGCCGCGACGAACTCGCGAAGGTCATGCGCAAGCATGGTCTGAAGACCAGCTCTCGCGCCTCGGCGCGTGCTCTGGAGACGATCGCATCCGATATGAACTTCCAGGCGGCCGACGATCTTCTGGCTCACATCGGTTCGGGCAAGGTCTCGGCCAAGCAGGTGGTCGGCAAACTCTTGAAGATCATGGCTGCCGAGGAGCCTGCGGCTACGCCGGAGTCGGAAGCCGAAGCCCTTCTGCCGCTCACGACTCCTATGACGCCGCCACGCGCCAAGCGCCGTAGGCAAGGAGTCGGGATCAAGGTCAAGGGCATCGACGACGTTCTGGTCCGCTTGGCGCGATGTTGCAATCCGGTCCCGGGGGACTCCATCGTCGGTTTCGTGACCAGAGGACGAGGGGTCTCCGTGCACAGGCGGGATTGTCCCAACGCCTCGGATCTGCTGAGAACTCCCGAGCGCATCCTGGAGGTCGAGTGGGACAAGGGCGCAGAAACCACGTACCAGGTCGAGATAGTCATCGAGGCCGTGGACCGGATGCGCCTGCTTCACGAGGTGTCTTCGGTACTGGCCGAAGCTGGCGTGAACGTGCTCTCGGCCCAGGTCGCCACCGATCGGGGCGGAATCGCGACCATGCGTTTCCTCTTCGAACTCGGCAACATGGATCAGCTTCAGTCATTGCTCAGGGACGTACGGGCCATCGATGGAGTCTTCGAGGCAACCCGTGCGCTGCCTGGTGAGACACCCGATCGACGGAAGCAGGAAAAGGCTCGATGAGAGTGGATCACCTCGTCATCGGAGCACTGGATACCAACTGTTGGATAGTAGATGACGGTTCCGGCGGGCCTGCCATCGTCATCGATCCAGCCGATGAAGGACCGGCGGTGCTAGACAAGCTCGACGGAAGGGAAGTCGCAGCAATCGTCTTGACTCACGGTCACTTCGATCATCTCGCAGCCGCTGGCGAACTGGTAGCAGAGACTGGCGCGCCGCTGATGGTGCACGAAGCAGATGCAGTCGACATCGTCTGCCCGACAGGTACCGGCGCAGCCCTCTTCGGCTTCGATCACAAGTCGCCTCCGGCGGACCGCATACTCACGCATGGGGACATCATCGAGGCTGGTGACCTCGCTCTCGAAGTGTTGCACACACCGGGGCATACGCCTGGCTGCATCTCGCTGTTTGCGTCCGGCCATCTGTTCAGCGGCGACACGCTGTTCTCGGGCAGCGTCGGACGCACGGATTTTCCGAGGGGTGACGCGCAGGCACTCAAGCGCTCCATCGCTTCTCGTCTGGCGCCGCTTCCAGACGAGACTGTCGTTCATCCTGGTCACGGACCGGAGACGACCATAGGTCGGGAACGACGGGTCAACCCGTTCTTTCCGAGAGCCTGAGACTTGAGCTGTCAACGGCCGCGTGGTCATCGTCGCTTGCTTGCTGCATAATCTGAACTCGCATCGTCCTAGCTGACGGGAGGCTGTCCTCGCATCATGAATGCCCGGGCTCCAAAGGGCACCTCTGATCTTCTGCCCGAGACTGCACGGGCGTGGGAGTACCTGAACCGTACCGCGCAGGGGCTCTTCGCTCGTTACGGTTACGAGCCGTTGTACACGCCGGCTTTCGAGCATACCGAGGTCTTCACACGCGGCATCGGTGAGGCTACGGACATAGTGAACAAGGAGATGTACACGTTTCAGGATCGTGCCGGGCGAAGTCTTACCTTGCGCCCGGAGGCCACAGCCAGTGTCGTACGGTCTGCACTCGAGCACGGCCTTGTCCCGCGGGGCTCATCGACCAAGCTCTACTATGCCGGTCCGATGTTTCGCTACGAGCGTCCTCAGAAGGGCCGCATGCGGCAGTTCTGGCAGATAGGCTTAGAGGTTCTCGGAGCTTCCGAGCCGAGCGTCGATGCAGAGGTGATAATGCTGCTCTGGCGCTATTTCGAAGCAGTCGGCATCCCGACTGAGAATATGCGTCTGTTGCTGAATTCCATGGGCGACGACGAATGCCGTCCCGCATATCGCGACAAGGTGGCGGGGTTCATTCGCAGCGAAGCGACCGGACTTTGCGAGGAGTGCAACCGCCGTCTCGACACCAACCCCCTGCGCACGTTCGACTGCAAGAACCCCGGATGCATCTCGGTGATGGCCGCCGCTCCGCTGCTGCGTGACGAGCTTTGCGGACCGTGCGCGCAACACTACTCAGAGGTCAGAACGAGCCTTGAGACCGTAGGCATACCTTACTCGGAAGAGCCCAGGCTCGTTCGTGGGCTGGACTACTACACGCGCACCGTCTTCGAAGTGCAAGCCGACGCCGGTCTCGGCTCTCAGAACGCGATCGGGGGTGGCGGACGTTACGACCGTTTGACCGAGGTTCTCGGCGGCAGACCCACCCCGGGTCTAGGCTGGGCGCTGGGTTTCGAGCGTACTCTGCTGGCGATGAGAGCCGCCGGAGCAAAGATTCCCGCTCCACCACTCGCAGACGTCTATGTCGCGCGTGTGGACGACACGGTCGCCGCGGAGGTGTTCGTCGCGACTTCGAATCTGCGCGACGAGGGCATCGCTGCTGAAATGGACCACCTGCGACGATCGCTGAAGGCTCAGTTCAAGCAGGCAGACCGATTGGGCGCACGTCTTGTCGTGGTGATAGGTCCCGAGGAATCGGCCCTCGGCGAGGTTACTGTCCGGGACATGCAATCCGGAGAAGAGACGCGCGTTCGAATCGAAGCATTGACGGATGCTGTTCGCGCGAGGCTGGGCTAGGAAGGCGGCGCATATGCTTGATGCTGGGCACTCGATTCGAACCCGCACTTGCGGCTCGCTCGCTGTCGACGACGTAGGCAGCCACGTGACCCTGGCTGGCTGGGTCGACAGCCGGCGAGATCACGGCGGACTGATCTTCGTGGACCTGCGTGACCGTTCCGGGATCGTGCAGTGCACTTTCGATCCGGCAGCCGCCGAGGCCTTCGAGACCGCCGAAAGACTCCGACCGGAATGGGTTGTCGAACTCCGGGGTGAGGTGTGCCGTCGGCCGGATGGTACCGAGAACCCAGAGATGGCCACTGGGCAGGTGGAGGTGGAGATCTCTTTGGCGAACGTCCTCAACACGGCCGAGACCCCTCCGTTCGAGGTGGAGGATGGCATCGACACCGACGAGACCACTCGCATGCGCTACAGGTACATAGACATACGCCGACCCGAGATGTTGGCAGCGCTGGTGATGCGCGACCGCATCACCCAGCTGTTTCGCAGAGCACTCGAGAATCGCAGCTTCTTGGAGATCGAGACACCCATTCTGACCAAGTCGACACCGGAGGGAGCCCGCGACTTCATCGTGCCGAGCCGTATGAACCCGGGCAGGTTCTACGCGCTCCCGCAATCACCACAGCTGTTCAAGCAACTCCTTATGGTTGCCGGCGTGGAGCGCTACTACCAGATGGCGAGATGCTTCCGCGACGAAGACCTGCGAGCGGATCGCCAGCCCGAGTTCACGCAGGTGGACATAGAGATGTCGTTCTGCACGCAAGAACACGTCCTCTCCCTTGTCGAGGAGATCGTCGCCGAGGTGATGACTGGAGCAGGCGTCGAGTGGCCGGAGAGGATTTCGCGCGTCACACATGCAGAGGCCATGAACCGTTGGGGTTCCGACCGCCCGGACGTCCGCTTCGGCATGGAGTTGCACTGCCTGGTCGACGTGTTTGCCGCCTCGGGTTTCAAGGTGTTCGCAGACGCTCTCGCGTCGGGTAGGCGCATCAAGGGCTTGAATGCCAAGGGCTGTGGCGATTGGAGCCGAAGCAGGATCGACGCGCTGAACCAGATCGTGGCAGACGCCGGCGCCGAAGGTCTTGCGTGGATCGCGTTCGCGAGCACCGGCGAGATACGTTCGCCGGTCGCCAAGTTCTTCTCAGCCGAGGAGATGGCGGGCTTGCGCGAGAAGGTGGGAGCCGAGGACGGCGATCTGGTCTGCATCGTTGCTGCCGAACACGATCTAGCGAACGAAGCTCTGGGTGTATTGCGGACGCACCTCGGCCAAGAAGCTGGACTTGTCCAAGGGGGTTTTCGTCCCATGTGGGTGGTCGACTTCCCTCTGTTCGAGTGGGTTGAGGACGAGCAAGGGTGGAGCAGCAGCCATCACCCTTTCTCGAGGCCTTTCGACGAGCACGTGGAACTACTCGAAGATGATCCCGGAAGTGTGCTCTCACACTCGTACGATCTCGTCATCAACGGTGTGGAGGTCGGCGGCGGCACGCTTCGCATCCACGACTGCGCGGTGCAAGAACGGGTTCTGGCCGTCCTCGGCATCGGCGGGCAAGAGGCGCGTGAGAAGTTCGGTTTCCTGCTGGATGCACTCACCTATGGTGCTCCGCCGCACGGTGGAATCGCGCTGGGGTTCGACCGGCTCGTCATGCTTCTGGTCGGCGGTGATTCGATCCGGGATGTCATCGCGTTTCCCAAGACGTCGTCTGGAGCATGTCCGCTAACCGGGGCGCCGGATGAGGTCTCGGTGCGTCAGCTGAAAGACGTCCATCTGAAGCTAGAATGACAACGCCTTGGCCTTGCGGCATTGTGGCTCAGTCAAGCACGGGGTACACTCTATGTGTACTTCGCCTTGTTCGTGACTTCGACGAATAGCGGTAGAACCAACACCTTTACGACGGGAGCCTCATCATTCCCCGGCGGACAGGTATCCTTTCGGGGAAGCTGGAAGCCGGCGGTGCGGGCACCCACCTGCCGAGGCAGGTTCACCGGGTCGGAGACACGGCAAGGCGAGGTCGCGCTCGGCGTAGGAGCGGAGGAAGCATCATGCGCAGAATCTTCGTAGCAATTGTCGTACTACTCGTAGCAGTCGCATCAGTGACACTGGTCGCCTGCGGCCCGGACGATGAGGCCGTCGAGCCCGTGCCCGAGACGGATCCGTTGCCGGCTCCTGTGGTAGAGCAGGACGTCGATGATCCCGATTTGTCTCCGATAGAGGAAGCCGTCTACGAACCCTTCCCGGTGGATCCTGAGGTCGGCGTCCCGGATGCCATTCAGAGCCGACTGGATGCGGGCCAGCCCATGATCATCCTCTTCATAGATGAGACTCAGAAGACCACCGACGATCAGCAGAAGACCATCGATGATGTGACGGATAAATACCAGGGCCTTATCGACCTGGTGACCTTCGATGTAAGCCGATTCGTAACTCATGATGCCGATGGCAGGATCACGGTCCAGAGCGAAATCAATGCAGACGAGACCGGCCGGCAGGTGGCACGCATGATCGATGAGGACAACCTCGACATCCGTTTCACCCCATTCACCTTGATCGTCGACGACCAGGGATACGTCACTTGGCGCTATCGTGGCATCTCGGACGGCAAGACTCTCGAACGTGAGGTGCTGAGAGTCACGGAGTAAGCCCGGTGGATTCACTCTTCGACGAGCAGGTCGAGCGTGCTCGAAGTGAAGATGTCCCGCTCGCCGTCCGTATGCGACCGCGTACCATTCACGAGTTCATCGGTCAGGACAGGGCCGTAGGACCGGGAACGCTCTTGAGGCGCTCCATCGAGGCCGACGACCTGTCGTCGTTCATTCTGTATGGTCCTCCGGGCAGCGGTAAGACGAGCCTGGCTCGAATCATAGCCGAGGCGACGCGGGCGCATTTCGCAGAAATCACAGCCGTTGACTCCGGTGTGGCCGACATCCGGGCGGTGATCGAGGCCGCCAAGCATCGCCTCGGCCAAACCGGACAGGGGACTATCCTTTTCGTAGACGAGATACACCGCTTCTCCAAGTCACAGCAGGATGCGTTGCTCCATGCCGTGGAGGACAACGTGATCGTCCTTGTCGGAGCCACGACAGAGAATCCGTTCTTCGAGGTGAATGCTCCGCTGATCAGTCGCTCCAGGGTCGTCGAGCTCGTGCCGCTGACCGATTCGGAAATACGATCGATAATTCGACGTGCATTAACTGATGACAGAGGGCTTGGCGGCAGGGTCAAGCTCACCGAGGAGGCCGAGGAAGCACTTGTCACCCTCGCGAGCGGGGACGCGCGCGTGGCGCTAGCGACTCTCGAGCTCGCCGCGCGTACGGTAACCGCTGCCGACGAATCCGGCGAGACTTCCTCGCTCAGGGGACGGGGCATCATCGAGCGGCCTTCGGTGCTCGCGGCCATGCCCACACGTATGCTCACGTACGACAAAAACGGCGACGCACACTACGATGTGGCATCTGCGTTCATCAAGTCCATGCGGGGTTCTGATCCAGATGCCGCCATCTATTGGCTTGCTCGGATGGTTCACGGAGGGGAAGACCCCAAGTTCATAGCGAGACGAATGATGATCTTTGCTTCAGAAGACATCGGCAACGCCGACCCCCGGGCCCTTCTGGTAGCACATGCGGCGGTCAAGGCGTCAGAATTCGTTGGCTGGCCCGAATGCCGCATAAACCTGTCACAGGCTGCTGCCTACATGGCGCTTGCGCCCAAATCCAACGCGGCGATTATGGCCATTGACCGCGCTCTAGCAGAGGTTCGTGACGGTCCGGCGAGAGCGGTGCCGAACCACCTGAGGGATCGGCACTACCCTGGGGCCGAGCGCTTAGGCAGAGGAGAGGGCTACGTATACCCTCACGATCATCCGAACGAGGGCAAGGCACAGAGGTATCTTCCCGAAGGGCTCGAACGAGGTGCTTTCTGGCGCCCCGGGCGTCTGGGACGGGAGGCAGAAGGGCCTGTGATTGGTACGCCTGAAGGGCAGAAACGGCTTGCGGACGAGCAATGAAAGCGGGCTTACTCTGCTACACTTGCACGAGTTCGAATCGACTACCGAGGATGTCTGAGTTCACATGTCGCAAGGGCTTTTGATCGCGCTCATTGTTGTCGGCATCGCCACGTGCGGTGTTGCGATATATGCTCTCGTAGAGCTGGTGAAAACGCTGCGTTCGGTGCGCTCTCTTTCGGATGAACTTGGCGAGACGCTCCCTTCGCTGGTGGAGAAGGCTGATGTCGCAGTCGATGCGTTCAACGCAGAGATGCTGCGAGTCGATGGAATCGTCGGCCAGTTCGAAGAAGTGGCCGACCTGGTCATTCACACTGCGAACGTCGTGCAAGAGGCGGCTCAGGTACCAGCCACTGCTGTGAATGCAGCTAGCGAGCGCATACGCGAGATGTGGCAACGGCTAAAGAGCGGTTCCAGGGTGGGGCCGTCCAGCAGCGGTCACGATAGATGACCCGATCGGAGGGACGATGTCAGCAGATCGGATAGCCTTGACCTTACCTTCCCGGCCTGAGTATGCGAAGGCGGTGCGAATGACCGCATCTGCCTTGGTGAGCAGGACCAAAGCGACCTATGACGACCTCGACGACGTACGTATCGCTGCTGAAGAGCTCTTCATCTACGCATGCGACCATGCCGAGCCGGGAAGCGAAGTCCTCATAGAGTTCGAACTCGAAGATCAAGCGATGGACATGAAGGTTCGCCTGCAGGGATCGAAGCGTGCCACCGACGAGGAAGCCGAGAGACGAGCCTCGTATGCGACTTTCATACTGCAATCGATCAGTGACCACTACGAACTCTCCTCGGATCTCGATGGCCAGTACCTGAAGGTCACCAAGCGTCTATCCGCGGAGTCAGACGATGCCGGCAGGTAGGAGCGCTGCCACCAGACAGACGCGCAAGCTCTCCTGGGACAAGGAGCTCACTCGCGAGCTGTTCCGCCGTTACGGGCAGGAGGGCGATGAGGAGGCGCGTGACGAGCTGATCACGATGTACCTGAACCTCGTCAAGTACCTCGCCAGTCGTTTTCGGAACCGAGGAGAACCGATAGACGATCTGATACAGGTCGGAACCATCGGATTGATAAAGGCCATCGATCGTTTCGACATCGATCGCCAGGTCGAGTTCACGACGTATGCGACGCCTACCATCGTCGGTGAGCTGAAGCGCTATTTCCGCGACAAGGGATGGGCGATAAAGGTTCCGCGCCGCCTCCAGGAGCTTTCGTTTCGCGTCAACCAGGCTATGGACACTCTGACACAGCGTCTTCAACGCTCACCATCCGTCGCCGAGATCGCCGAGTACCTCGGTGTGACTTCGGAGGAGGTGCTGGAGGCGATGGAGACCAGTGAGGCGTACAACTTCGTCTCTCTGGAGAGCGATAGGGGCGGCGACGGTTCGGACTCGTTCAGCATCCTGGAGTACATCGGGAAGGACGATCAGCTGATGGAGGTCGTCGAGGACCGCGCTACACTCGCTTCAGCACTCAAACTGCTGACACCGCAAGAACAGCACGTTCTCTATCTGCGTTTCTTCGAGGGTCTCACTCAGACCGAGATTGCCAGGCAGTTGGAGATATCTCAGATGCAGGTCTCCCGACTTCTGCGCAAGACGCTCAAGGTTCTGCGCGAGAACATCGTGAGGGAGTGAGGGCGATGGAGGAGCGTTCTTCAGCCGATCGCATAGATACATGGAAGAGACTGCTCACCATCAGCTGGGCTCTTGTCGGGCTTGCGGTGCTGATCGCCGGGGCCCTTTGGCTCTTGGGAAGGGTAACAGGCGCCCTGACGCCGTTCGTCCTTGCGGTAGTCGTGGTCTTGCTCCTCAGGCGTTCGGTGACGCGTCTGGAGAAAGCAGGGCTTTCGCGGACCGTCTCGGTGGGCATCTGCTATTTGGTTTCGGCCGTCTTGCTGACGATTGTAGTGGTTTTCGTCGTACCACCGATCATTGCGGAGATCAGGGACTTCAGCGAGGACTTCCCGCGTTACTACGATGCGGCTTACGGGCTGTGGAGTGAAATCGAGAGCGACTACCTGGCGATCGAGCTACCCGGATGGGTCTCGGCAGCAGCCGAGGCTTCGCGCGAGAGCATAGTCGCATCACTTACCGAGGCCTCACGCAATATCGCTCGAGCCGTCGTGACGGTCGGCGGTCAGATCATCGGCTTCTTCGTGAACGTATTCCTAGCACTCGCGCTCGCGTTTTTCGTCCTGCGCGACCTGCCCACCATAAAGACGGAACTGCTGGCCCTGCCCGGCCCGGCACGTCGGGAGGAGTCTTTCAAGCTTGCACAGGACGTGACACTCGTGCTGGAAGGCTTCATTCGCGGGCAGCTCATCATCGCCACGATCGTGGGTGTGCTCACCGGATTAGGGCTTTCGGTTCTCGGAGTACCGTACGCGCTCGTAATCGGACTGATCGCAGGGGTGACCAACCTGATACCCTATCTCGGTCCGATAGTGGGCGGCATCATAGCGGCCATATCGGCGGCTTTCGTAGGTC
>PWVH01000151.1 GCA_003563465.1 Coriobacteriaceae bacterium
GTCGAGGGCCGCAAGACCCGGGTCGAATGGGCCCGTGCAGTCGCAGAAGTCCTTGAGGACACCCCTCTGATTGTCGGCGGCGGCATCTCGACACTAGAAGACATGGAGGAACTCTTCGAGGTGGGCGTAAGCAAGGTCTCGGTGAACAGCGCCGCTGTTCGCAGGGAAGAACTCGTACGAGAAGCTTCGGACGCTTTCGGCTCGGAGCGGATAGTTGTTGCTATCGACGGCCGCAGAGAAGACTCCGTGCCCTCAGGTTTCGAGGTGGTGGTGAGTGGGGGCCGGAAGCCCACCGGGATCGACTGTGTCGAATGGGCCGTCCGTTGCGAGTCTTTAGGTGTAGGCGAGATTCTGCCTACCAGCATGGATGGAGACGGCACGCTGGCTGGCTACGACATCCCTTTCACGAGAGCGATCGCCAGCGCGGTATCCGTGCCGGTTATCGCCTCCGGTGGCGCCGGGAAGCTCGAGCATTTCCGCGAAGGCGTGGTAAAAAGTAAGGCCTCGGCGCTGCTCGCTGCCTCAGTCTTCCACTTCAGGACCCTGACGGTGCGGCAGGTCAAGGAGTACCTGGCGGACAAAGGTATACCGGTCCGGCTCTAGAGCTTTCCCTGCTCGATACCGATATCGCTGGGCTCCAATACCTTGAAGACCTTATCGTGCTCGCGTGCGTGTTCGACCACTTCGAGCCCTACATCCTGGCCAGCGTCGGCGCGAGACACCTTCTCGTGTTCGATCTCCATGGAGACGACGTCCTGCTCGAAATCGCTCGTGTGACCGAGGATGTGTATTCGGTCTCCGAGACTGAGCGGAGCGGTCAGGTGCACTCCTGCTACACCGAGGTGGGTCCAGTAGTGCGTTACGACCCCGACTTCCTTCTCGCCCATGGGCACTTGTTCCTGCATCGTCTACACCCCTCTCGTGACGTTTCCTCCTCGATTCAGTGTACCCCTGTGGCAGCAGACTCGGTACGGAGGGTTCTTGCGCTCGACCCGGGCAAGATCGAGTAGTCTGAAGCGGACCATGCCGAGAAACCACTCGTAGCGTTACACGGGGGCATCCTAGAAAAGAGGGCAGGTCCTTCTCAGATGCTTGCAATGCGACGGGGTCTTAAGGGCATAGTTGTACCGGTGATCGTACCGGCGATCGAGGGGATCGGCTCAAGACGGGAGAAGGTATGAGCAGCATTCTGGTGGTATACGCGACCAAGTCCGGCTGTACCTTCGGAGTGGCCGAACGCATAGGGGCAGCGCTCGCCTCCAAGGGCGCGCAAGTGGACGTGGTTTCGGTAGAGGATGCTCCGGATCCGGCAGACTATGATGGCGTCGTCGTCGGAAGCGGAATCCGTGTCGGTCAGTGGCATGCCGCGGCCAAGGAGTGGGTGACGGCGAATGCCGCCGCTCTCAAGGCGCGTCCTACCGCGTTCTACGTTGCGTGCATGACGATGGCTGCCGAACCGGAGAAGATCGAAGAGGTACGTGCGTACTCTGACCCGATAATCGAGGAGTCGGGCGTCAAACCTGTCGACATAGGTTTGTTCGCCGGCTGGTTCGAGCCGAAGAAGTTCAATCTTGTCGAGCGTGCCGTGCTGAAGGCCCTGAAGACGCCCCAGGGCGACTACCGCGACTGGGACGCGATCGAAGCCTGGGCCGAGGAGGTCGCTCCTAAGCTTGGAGCGTGACGCGGTCGAGCTCGATTGGGGTGGGTAGAGATAGGGAGAGCGGCCTGCTGTTGCAAGAGGGCCGTTCGTCGCAAAGAGCGCCGTGGCTGCGCCGAGATCTCTGAAGGGACCGTCGTATGGCGGAGGAGAGCCGAAGGAAAGAGTTCCCAGCGCTGGCCCTGCTGATCGTCGCGGCCACGCTTGCGCTCATGATCGCCGTCGGCACTCGTGTCCTCGATTTGCGTTCCTTTATCGGCCCATGGGCTCTTCACCACTGGGCCGGTTGGGCCGGAGCGGCCTTCATTGCCGCGTATACGCCTCTCTTCTACGTGTTGAAGAAGCGAAACAGAGACCTCCTGAGCGCTTTGCTGAGAGTTCACGTGTTCGGGGGGCTGCTTGCCGTCTCGATGGTCTCGGTGCATTTCTCGCATCACGTAACCAGGCCTGCGGAGTTCTATCCAGATCTGGGAACGGGAGTGATACTCTACGCTGCCATGGCGCTCTCGGCGATCACCGGCCTGGCGATGCGTTACCGGATAGCCCAAAGAGGTATGCGCGAATGGCGTCTTCTGCACACCGGCGCTGCAGTGACCTTCTATCTGGCCATCGTCGTGCATGTCCTTGTGGGCTTGGGCCTGTTGTAGAACGGACGAAGGTCGCGACAGGAGAACAGGGGGTGCCGTATGACCGCGAAGATGATTCACGGGATCACGATGGAGGCGGTGCGCGGCGACATCGCAAGCCAGCCCGACATCGACGCCGTCGTCAATGCGGCGAACGCGCGATTGCGTAGAGGCGGCGGGGTCGCTGGGGCAATTCACAGGGCGGCGGGTCCAGGTCTGGAACGCGAGGCTAAGCCGCTTGCGCCAATACGGCCCGGTGATGCCGTTATCACCGGCGCGCACGACCTGCCGAACCGCTACGTCGTTCATTGCCTTGGTCCGGTTTACGGTCGGGACGAGCCGGCCGCAGAACTGCTGGCCTCGTGCTATCACAATGCACTGAGGCTCGCCGAGGACAACGCGATCCGCTCGATCGCCTTCCCGGCGATCTCGGCCGGCGCGTTCGGGTATCCGTTCGAAGAGGCGGCCCAAGTCGCTCTAGACACGGTCCTCGGCGAGGTAGGAGAACTCTCTTCGGTGAAACAAATCAGATTCGTACTGTTCGGCGAGGAAGATCTGCGAATCTACGAGAAGCTTCTCGAGCGTCGAGACGACTGAAAGATCGCAGTGACGCAAAACGCCTCGCCGCGAACGGTCCTGCTATCCTCGGGTAAGGGCGATCCTCAGCCGCCAAGTGCCCAACGCGATCACCACCGCGGCGAACCCGGCGAGCACTGCCAGTTGAGGCAGGATGTCGGAAACGGTTCCACCGTAGAGGACGAGCTGCTCGAACGCCGAGATTCCCCACGCATGCGGCGTTGCGTGAGCGACCTGGTAGAGCGTCGGCGAGAACATCCGCATAATCGAGAGCGGCACCATCGCCCCTCCCAAGGCGCCCATGCCGATGCCGATCATGACGCCCACGCCCTCGGCCTGCTGGTATCTCTTGAAGACAGCTCCCATGAGCATGCCCACTCCACCGGCCCCCAGGGCGAACAGGAGGAAGATGGCGGCCGCGCCGATAGGGTCACCCCAGTTCACTCCGAACATCAGCGACGTGCCCGAGATGATGATGATTCCCTGGAACACCGCGACTGCCACTCGGCCGAGCAGCTCCCCGCCGAGGACTGTCCCCATCGAGATCGGAGTGGACAGCATTCGCGTGGAGACCCCTAGTTGCCGGGATTCTATGAGAGCCGCCGAGCCCGTCGTGGAAGTGATGAACACGAAGAGCAGAAGCTGGGAGTAGGCGCCAAGATCGAAGCGGCCCATCTCCTGAAACGCCGACGGTTCGCCGACAGCTTGCTGTTCTATCGTCAGGCCTTGGGTCTCGGCGGCCAGCTCCTCGGCCATCCGGAGTGCTTCGGCGAAATCGGAACCCGCGCTTTCCCGAGCGAAGGTCGCAGCCCGCAGAATCGCGCCTTGCTCCGTCACCACAGCATCGACGGTGTTGCGCAGCGCCTGTGCGGAGGCCTCTGGCCGAGCCACGAAGTCCACCGTGGCCTCTTCGCCGTCGCGCAACGCCTGGTCGAAGCCTCTCGGGATGAGAACGCCGGCCTCAAGCTCGCCGCGTTCGACAGCGAGTACGAGGGCGTCGCGGTCGTCGTAGGCGGTAGTCACCACGCCGCTGATACCTCTGATGCGCCTGCTCAGGTCCTCACCGAGTTCGCCGGAGCCCACGTCGACGACGCCTACCCGCGAATCAAAGGCGCCACCGAAGGCCGAACCCAGAACCAGTATGAGCAGCAGAGGCATCAGAAAGACGAAGAAGATGTTCGTCCGGTCCCTGAGCAGGCGCCTGATGCTGTTGCCGGCGATGACGAAAAGCCTCATCGGCTCACCGCCCGATCGAGGAACACCCATGCGGCGGCGCCCGTGACCAGTCCGAAGGCGAGTAACGCGCCTACAGAAGGCAATACGTCGGCCACTCGGCCACCTTGCAGGTCGCCGAGCCCTCGGAGGAACCAGGCGTGCGGAGTGAGCAGGCTCAACCGGGCCATGAGTCCCCCGGCGTGTGACACGGAGAAAAACGTTCCGCCGAGAAACGCCAGCGCTATCGAGATGATCGCCTGGAAGTTGCCCGCCTGGTCCTGAGTCTTGGCGGTTGCGGCGACTACTGCAAGGATTCCCATCGCGGAGAAGACCACAGCGACGACGAGCGCGGCAACACCGAGCGGGTGTCCCCACTCTGCGCCGAGCAGCGCTGTCGTAGCGATGACGAGAACGGTCATGCTCACGATGCCGAGGCAAAACGACGTGAGCGCTTTGCCGGCGATTATCGAGTGCTGTGGAATGGGAGCGGCGAGCAGGCGATGCATCGTTCCGATCCGCTTCTCCTCCAAAAGCCCGCTGACGCCGAACGACACCGTGAAGAAGAGGAAGAAGACCGACATCCCCGCGGCCATGTAGGTCGTTGCGTCGAGCTGTCTGGTCGACGCGCTCACATCTTCCAGCGAAACCGGGCTGCCGGTCCGTGCGGCAGCTTCAGCGAGCATCCCTAGGGACTCGGGGTCGGCCTGCTCGTCACGTGGCATGGCGGTTCGCACGGCGAGTTCGATAGCTCCCAGCTCCGCGGAGAACCCCTGTGCTATCGAATAGGCCACCTCGGCGGCGAGCGGAGAGCCAGCGGCCCCGAGTACCGTGATCTCTCCGCCGCGTCCGGACAGCACGCTTTCGGAGAGGTTTTCGGGAATCAAGAAGGCCGCGTCTGCACTGTCTTCGGCGTCGGCCGCGAACACGTCGGAGCTGGCTTCGACCTGCTCTTCGGCGACGGAGACCGAGTCGAGTGCGCGGGCGGTCGCGATGCCTTCACCCTCTATGCTCTCGAGCGCCTCGCGAAACGCCTCTGCTATCGGGCCGCCGTCCTCGTCCACGATCACGTACTCTGCATGAAAGGTAGCCTGCTGGATCGGGTTGAAGATGAAGCTGAAGACAAAGGCGAGGCCGAGTGGCGCTACCACTCCATAGAGCAGCGCAGACTTGTCGCGGAGCCGCTGACGGAGATCCTTTCTTGCGATGAGGAAGGCCGTTCGCACGTCAGTCCCTCAAGGCTCGTCCGGTCAGGTGCAGAAAGACCGATTCGAGGTCGGGCTCGTCGACATCGACGCTTGCGACAGCAACGCCAGACGCCGTGATGATTCCGAGGATCTCCGCAAGAGAGTCTGCTGCTCGATCGGCGATCACGTCGATGCCGTCGGCGCTTGCTGCAGCCTTCCTCACGCCGTCGAGCCCGTGCACCGCGGCCGCCGCATCCTCTATGGCGCCGCTCGCACGCATGCGGATGCGGTCGTGTTTGCCGACCAGTTCGACCAGCTCGCGACGGGTGCCTTCTGCCACCAGTCTGCCGTGGTCGATGATGCCGATGCGGTCGCAGAGGCGCTCGGCCTCTTCCATGTAGTGCGTGGTGTAGAGCACTGCCATGCCCTCGGTGCTGAGGCTGGCGACGCTCTCGAGGATGGCGTTGCGGCTTTGGGGGTCCACGCCCACTGTGGGCTCGTCCAAGACGAGCAGTCGGGGAGCGTGCAGCAGGCCGATACCGATGTTCAGCCTCCGCTTCATTCCGCCGGAGAACTCCTCCGATCTATCGTTGGCGCGATCGGCGAGGCCAATGATTCCGAGGATCTCGTCCACTCGCGCCTTGAGTTCCGAGCCGCCGATTCCGTACAGCCTCCCGAAGAAGGTGAGGTTCTCGCGCGCGGTCAGGTCCGGGTAGATGGCGATGTCTTGAGGTACGTAACCCACGGACCGCTTCGCATCCACGCTGCGCGACGTGAGCGGCTTGCCGTCGACTATGACCTCGCCTGCATCGCGCGCGAGCAAGCCGCAGATCATCGAGATCGATGTCGTCTTTCCCGCGCCGTTCGGGCCCAGAAGCCCGTACGTCTCTCCCTCGGCGATCTGGAAACCCACACCATCGACCGCGACAAGCTGGCCGAAGGACTTGCGCAAACCACGACAGTCAAGAACCAGACCTTTGCCGCTCTCTCGCACGGGATCTCCTTTCGAGAGCAAGACGACCCCAGCTACGATAGCAGAGAGACGAGCCGGACTGGAGTACCTGTCTTTCCTCAGCGATAATGGCTTCGCACCCGCCCGTCGACCTCGGAGGAGCCGACACTTATGATTCCGCGCTATTCACGCCCGGAGATGGCTCGCATCTGGGAACTCGAGAACAAGTTCGAGATCTGGAAGGAGATCGAGGTACTGGCCTGCGAAGCACAGGCCGAACTAGGTGTCGTTCCCGCCGAAGACGTGGCGACGATCCGCGAGAAGGCGGGCTTCGATGTCGAGCGCATCCACGAGATCGAGCGCGAGACCAACCACGATGTCATCGCCTTCCTCACCAACGTGGCCGAGCATATCGACGAGGGCATCCCCGAAGGAGACCCCCGGCCGTCGCGCTGGGTTCATCACGGCATGACGTCGAGCGACCTCGGTGACACGGCTCTGTGCTACCAGATGACCCAAGCAGTGGACATCCTGATGGCGGACGTACTTCGCCTGGGTTCGATATGCAAGCGCAGGGCTCTCGAGACGCGCGACATGCTCTGCGTGGGACGCACTCACGGCATTCATGCCGAGCCGATGACGATGGGCATGAAGTTCGGCCGATGGGTGTGGGCTTGGCGCCGCGCGCTGGACCGCCTCGAGCGGACGCGTGAGGTCGTCGCCGTCGGCGCGATCAGCGGGGCTGTGGGAAGCTACTCCAACATAGACCCGTTCGTCGAGACCTATGTCTGCGAGAAGCTCGGCTTGATTCCCGAGCCGCTTTCGTCCCAGGTGCTTCCGCGCGACCGTCACGCGCAATACCTAGCCGTGCTTGCGACAGTTGCGGCGACCGCCGAGGAGGTAGCCACCGAGATTCGTGCGCTGCAGCGCACCGACACGCTCGAAGTCGAAGAGCCGTTCACATCAGGTCAGAGGGGTTCTTCGGCGATGCCTCACAAGCGCAACCCGATAACTGCCGAACGCGTGTGCGGACTGGCGCGCATCGTCAAGGCCAATGCGCAGGTTGGGTTCGACAACGTTGCGCTCTGGCACGAGCGGGACATCAGCCATTCGAGTGCCGAGCGCGTGGTGCTCGCCGACAGCTCCATAGCACTCGACTACCTGCTGACCAAGCTCGAGTGGGTTCTCGACGGACTCGTCCTCTACCCGGAGAACATGAGGGCCAACCTGGAAAGGACTCGCGGTCTGATCTATTCGTCGCGCGCGCTGCTTGCTCTTGTAGGTGCAGGAGTGCCTCGCGAGGATGCCTACGCGATCGTGCAGCGCAATGCGATGTCCGTCTGGGACGACATACAGCAGGCCAGAAGCGGCCCAAGCTACCGGGAGCGCCTTGAGGGAGATCCGGAGTTCGAAATATGCACCGAGGAGCTTGACGTCATATTCGACCCGCGAGGGTTTCTCTCGCACGCCGGCGTGCTGTTCGACCGGCTCGAGGAGTGCGAGTTCTAAGGCCTCCACCTGTCCTTCATCGCCACGTAGTCCCGGCGAGGCGCGATGCTCTTGTATGCGGGTCGGATGATCTTGCCGGCGTTGACGATCTCCTCGACTCGGTGGGCGCACCACCCGACGATGCGGGAGACGGCGAACAGGGGCGTGAACAGCTCTGGCGGCATGTCCAAGAGCCTGTAGACGAATCCGGAGTAGAAGTCCACGTTGGCGCTGACGCCCTTATAGACCTTTCGCATCTTACCGATAGCTGCTGGAGCGATCTCTTCGACTCTCTCGTAGAGACGATATTCCTCTTGGAGCCCCTTCTCGTCGGCCAGCATGTTCGCGTACCGTCTGAGAATCAGCGTTCTCGGATCCGAGATCGAATACACGGGATGTCCCATGCCGTATATCAGTCCCGAGCGGTCGAACGCCTCTTTCTTCAGCACTCGCAAGAGGTACTCCTCGATTTCCGAGTCGTCCTCCCAGTCGCGCACCTCAGTCTTCAACTCCTCGAACATCTGGGCGGCTTTGATGCTCGCTCCGCCATGCCGGGGCCCCTTCAGCGAGCCGAGACAGGCTGCGATCGTCGCGTAAGTGTCCGTGCCGCTGGATGAGACCACGTGAGCGGTGAAAGAGGAGTTGTTTCCTCCGCCATGCTCCGCCTGAAGTACGAGGGTCAGATCCAAGACCATCGCCTCGAGTTCGGAGAAGCGGCTGTCCGGTCTCAGCATGTGCAGAATGCTTTCAGCGGTGGACAGGTCGGGTGCGGGGTCGTGTATCACGAGGCTCTTGTTGTGACGGTGATGGATGCAAGCGTGATATGCGTATACGGCCAGGGCGGGGAATGCAGCGATCAGTTGCAAACTTTGCCGCAGAGTGTTCTTGGTCGAAGTGTCGTCGGGATTCTCGTCGAGCACGTAGAGCGCGAGCACGCTTCGGGCCATCGCGTTCATGATGTCCCCGCTTGGCATCCTAAGAATCGCATCGTGAAGGAAGTACCTGGGCAACACGCGGTCGGCGGCGAGCCGGTCCTCGAAGACCCGCAGCTCCTCTCTGTCCGGCAGGTCGCCGAAGAGGAGCAGGTAGCAGGTCTCCTCGAAACCGTAGCGTTCCTCGGCGATGAATCCTTCGACAAGAGAGGTGACGTCTATTCCTCGGTATACGAGTTCTCCAGGAGCCGGTACCAACACGTCACCTTCTGCGACGGCCCCAACCACGTCTCCGATTCTCGTCAGGCCAGCCAGCACGCCTTTCCCGGACAGATCGCGCAAACCGCGCTTGACGTCGTATTCCGCATACAGCGCGGGGTCGACCAGGCTGTTTCCCTCGACCAGGCGGCTCCATCGCTCCAGCAATGCGTCTGTTGCGGTCTGCTTCACGTCGTCCATCCCTTCACCCAGGAATCTTCGAACCCAGGAATGTTCTCGAGTCGGAAAACCGATTGTAGCGTAGCAGGCACGGCAAGTTCAGGGCTGATCGCCCAAGGTGCGGTCGAGCCAATCACGAGTCAGCCGCGAGACCTCCTCTAGCGCACCGGGTTCCTCGAACAGGTGGGTCGCACCGGCGACGATCTCCAGGTGGGCGATTTCCTCCGGCATCGCTTCGAGAGCTTGTCTGTTGAGCCCGAGGACCACGTCGTCTGCACCACCGACCACGAGCAATGTGGGGACCGAGACCCTGGGGAGCGCATCGGTGGCCAGGTCCGGCCGGCCGCCGCGGGAGACCACGCTCTTTACCGAGTCAGGCAGTTCCACGGCCGCTCTGAGTGCAGCGGCGGCCCCGGTGCTCGCACCGAACAGTCCGAGCGGCAGACCAGACGCTGCAGGCTGTCCTACCAGCCATCGGCACGCGCCTACGAGCCTGCGCGTCAGCATATCGATGTCGAACCGGTTCTCGTAGCGAAGGTCTTCGTCCGGGGTCAGCAGGTCGAAGAGCAGCGTACCGAAGCGGCCCGTCTCGCGCAGGTAGTCCGCCACCGCCACATTTCGCGGACTGTGCCTGCTAGAGCCCGCGCCGTGCGCGAACACCACCACTCCTTGCGCGGCATCGGGCAGCTTGAGGGTGGCTTCGAGAGTCACGCCCTCTATCGGGATCGCCGTCTCTGTCATGATCATCGACTCCTCGACCTGACCTCGATCTGACTCCTCGGCCCGGTTCCTCGGCTTAGCCCAAGAACTTCCGCAGACTGGCTGCGCTCACGACGAGTTCATCGAGAAGCGAGGTTTCGCCGCCCTCGAGGGCCTTAGCGGTTCTGCGCACCATGTCCAGATGCCCCTCGTCCGTCTCGAAGGCGATTCCGAGCCGATCTACGGCCTCACGGGCCCCCTTCGGCATGAAAGGCGAGTCCAGGTCGGAGAATCGCAGCGCGTCGGCCAGGTCGTCTGCGAAGTTCGTGTAGGCATCGCGCAAAAACGCCGCGTCATCTGCGGTCAATGCGGAAAGCCCGAGCAGCTCGGGGGGTACGCCGAGAGAGTACAGGGCCGAAGTGAACGAGATTGCGCGGGGAAGGCGAACCCCGCTCACGCTGCGGGAATAGCCGAAGAGGCCTATGTGGAGCTTGCGCTTGCGCCGGCTCGGCACGTGGGCGGCCATCGCGTTGACGGCTTCAGCGAGCGGCAGCACCTCGCTCTCGTAGGCCGCGGACACTCGGTCGATCACGTCGATGCAGCGTTCTTCATCTACGGGCTGCACGTCGGTGGGCTCACGCTGACGCAGCCAATCGATGGCGCCTACGACGTCGGGAGAAGGGTGGTCGTACTTGAAGGCTGACTGGATGGTGAAGGTGTAGACGCTCGGGTACTCCTCGGCGACGCGTGTAACCGTGCCAGGCCGGAAGTTGCCTCGGAACGGTGCCGAGCCGATACCGAGTATCGGGAAGATGCGCACGCCCGTGCGAGACTCCATTTCCGTCAGGCGGACCAGGGCGACCTTGTTGAGCAGGACAGCCGCAACAACTCCATAGTTCATGGCGGGGTCCGAGCGCGCCAGGAACACTCGCTGGTGCTCGATATCCTTGTCCTTGAGGTAGGCCTCGGTGATCACCGCGGCATCGAGCATGTTCGTGCGGTCTTCGAACAGCGGAATCACATCGATACTCGCGGGACGGAACTCGCCGATCCATTCGGCCACCGACAGGTCACCGGGGCAGAAGGGAAGCTGCTGACGGCCCACGATGAAATCGCGATAGTAGCGCCAGATGCGATCGAGGCACTTGGCCGAGGAGGTCATAGGCAGGATGACCTCGCAGATCGGAGCGATGTCTTCGTCGTAGAAGAGTCGTGCCGCGTCGTAGGAGCGCGGAATCGACTCTAGGGTCTCGAGCAGTATCTTCGCTTCTGCGCGCTCGACCGTAGGATTGGGAACCCGCAACGTCAAGCGCACTTCGCGGCCGAGGACGTGCTCCCGGAAGTAGGCTTCGTAGCGCGAGAGCAGCTTCTTGACTACGAAGGTGTCGACTTCCTTGCCTTCGACGTCCCACATCTGTTCGTCACATCCCAGATGCGAGTAGGCATAGTAGGCCTCTCTGACCTCGTCCTCCCCGCCGAAGTCCGCATGTTCGGCGAAGAAAGGCAAAGTCACGTTGTCGGGGTGCTGCGTGCTCATGCAGCGCGGGACGCGGTAGTCAGTCATCGATTCCGTCCCCTCGGTGTGCCTTCAGGCTCTGCACTGCTCGTACCCAAGAATGACATCGCTACACAGCGCGCATCCCGTTCGCTCGCTATGATGTGATTCGAGACCTGCTACAGGAGGTTGAGGCATGCGAGACATCCAGCCAGCGAGTGCCGCGCTCGAGCAGGCGCGGGAGGAGCTGTTGGGCCGCCCTAACGTGGTAGCGACGGGCATAGGCTTCAAGGAAGTCGCCGGTTCCCGTACAGAAGAGATCGGCATCGTTTGCTCGGTCGAGCGCAAGGTCCCGGCCTCTGAACTGTCAGAGCGCGAAATAGTACCTCGGGCGGTCGCAGGCGTGCCTACGGACGTGGTCGCTACGGGTCCTTTGCGCGCTCTCGCCGTGCATCGCGAGCGACATCGGCCATCGCCGGGCGGTGTGAGCATCGGGCACTACGAGGTGACCGCCGGCACCCTGGGCTGCGTGGTTCGCAGAGGTGAAGAGCGCTTCATCCTCTCCAACAATCATGTGCTCGCGAACACAAACCAGGGAGCTGTCGGGGATCCGATAGTTCAGCCCGGGCCCTACGATGGCGGGATCCGTGCCGATGACACGATAGCCGTCCTCGAAGAGTTCGTCCCGATAGAGATGCTCGAGGCCGAAAGCACGTGTGCGACCGCGCGGGGCATTGCGGCGATGCTCAACTCCCTGGCGCTGATCGTGGGCAGTGAGGCGCGAATCAAGACCGTGAGCACGCGGATCGTGGAGAACCTTGTTGATGCCGCGCTTGCGCGGCCGCTGGCAGACAATCTGCTCGCCGACGAGATACTTCGATTAGGGGTGGTCGCCGGTCACGGCATGGCCGAACTCGGTATGGAGATCCGCAAGTCAGGGCGCACTACCGGTGTCACCACAGGCGATATCTTGCAGGTTAACGTCACTGCGGATGTGAGGATGGGCGAGCGCATGGCCCGCTTCACAGACCAGTTCATGGCAGGAGCGATGAGCCAGGGCGGCGACAGCGGCTCTTTGGTGCTGGATAAAGAAAGCCGGGCAGTGGGTCTGCTCTTTGCGGGCAGCGAGACGACTACCGTCTGTAACCGTATCGAGCACGTGCACGCCCTCTTGAATGTCGGATCCTAAGGGCAGGCAGCTATGCGCCGGAAAGCTACAGAGGTCAGCCAGCGCGCCACCCGGCTCCTGATGTCGATCGAGGGTGTCGTCTCGGTGGGGCTGGCTGCTGATGAGGACGGGGCGCCCGTGATCACCGTGGGAGTCCGGCGCTCTTCGGCACAGATGATGCGCGTGCTGCCCGAACAGGTCGAAGGTCTGCCCGTCGAAGTGCGCGAGATCGGTGAGATAGAGTCACAAGGGCAGTAAAATGGTTCGGTCTTGCGCCGGAGCGGGTATCATATATCACTCGTAGGGCATTGACTCCGATACAGCATCATCGTAGCGCGGAACGCCTGGGATCCGTGTATAGCTAGGGGGTCTACCCGTGCAGGCCACCGTTGGACTGCCGAGATCGCTTCTCTTCTACAAGTATCACGTGCTTTGGACCTCGTTCTTCGAGGCCCTCGGTGTTACGACTGTGACGAGTCCGCCGAGCAACCGCGCGATGCTGCAGCGTGGGATAGAGCTTGCTGTGGACGAGACGTGCATACCGCTGAAGGTCTTCCTAGGACACGTGGATGCCCTGCGGGACAAGGCCGACTACATACTGGTTCCTCGCATCGTCACGTTGGCCAAGGACGAGACAGCGTGCGTGAAGTTCCTCGGAGCCTATGACGTAGCGCGCAACTCGGTTCCGGACGTGCGTCTTCTCGAGTACAACGTCGACGTCAAGAGTGGCATCAGCGAGAAGGACGAACTGTGCAGGGTCGGGCGCATCTTCGAACGCAGCGGGCGTAGGGTCCGTCGTGCCTACGAGCACGCTAAGCGCGAGCAGCGACGTCATAACGCCGAGATCACCCTTCAGCAGGAGCAGGCACTCGAACGACCGGGTCTCAAAGTGCTCGTGGTCGGCCATGGCTACAACCTCTACGATGAGCTCCTCGGCAAGCCGATCGTGGACAACCTGAAGTCTCAAGAGGTCGAGATCGTGTGCTCCGAGCTGGCCGATACTGCTAAGGCACGCAGACTGGCCTCTCGCGTATCCACCGACATCCCATGGACTTACAACAAGGAACTTCTCGGTGCGCTGGAGCTATACCGCGAGCGCGTCGATGGAGTGGTCTTCTTGGTAACGTTTCCCTGCGGACCCGACTCGCTCATGACAGAACTCTGTATCCGGCGCATCAAAGGCCTGCCCGCGATCACGATCGTGCTTGACGAACTTCAGGGCGAGGCTGGCCTGAAGACGAGGCTCGAGAGCTTCATCGATCTCATCCGCATGGGCAAAGACATCGGTTCGACGCAGGTGGAGGATTCCTCGAGATTGCCTCAGGGATCGGGAGTTGCCTGAGATGGGCGTCAACCTCGCGCAGGTTGAAGGCGCATACAAAGTGAGCTTCCCGCACATGGGCAACTACTGCATCCCAGTGAGGACGCTCGCCGAACCACTCGAGTGCGAGATAGTCACTCCGCCCAAGATGACCCGCCGCACTCTGGAGTTGGGCGCACGTCACAGTCCCGAGTTCGTCTGCGTCCCGTTCAAGTACAACTTGGGTAACTACATCGAGGCGCTCGATATCGGTGCCAACCTCCTGATACAAGCGGGCGGTGGGTGTCGTTTTGGCTACTACGCCGAAGTGCAGGAGGCCATCCTTCGGGACTTGGGCTACCAGTTCGGCATGGTAAGACTTCTCGGTGGATTTGATCTGCGCGAGCACATCCGGGACTTCAGGGCCGTCAATCCCCGGCTCACACTGTGGCGCGCGCTGAAGGCCTACCGTGTCGCGTTGCGTCAGACCAAGGCTCTCGACCAGGTTGAGGAGTTGATGCGCAAGAACGCGGGTTTCGAAGTCGAGGACGGGGCATTCGAGCGAATTCACAAGAGGTTTTTGGCCGAACTGGACAAAGCTCGGGAAATCCGTGTTATCGAAGACATCGAACGCCGCTATCTGGCCGAGATGGCCAGCGTTCCGATAGAAAGACCCGATGATATGCTCCGTGTGGGCATCGTCGGCGAACTATACGTACTCATGGAGCCTTTCTCCAACTACTTCGTCGAGAAAGAACTCGCAAGGCGCGGTGTCGAAGTGCACCGTTTCGTTACCGTGAGCCACATGGTTGAGAACGCGGGTAAGCACAAGGATGCGTATCTTCGTCGAATGATCGAGTTGGCCGATCCCTACCTGAAGTATCACGTCGGGGCCGACGGCACTGAGAGCGTCGCAATGACGCACAAGTTGATGCGCGACGGGTTTGACGGCGTGCTGCATCTGAAACCGTTCGGCTGCATGCCCGAGGTGAATGCCATGGCCGCGTTGCAGCGTCTCTCGCGCGAGCACACGTTTCCGGTACTCTTCATATCCTATGACGAACAGACCTCCGAGACCGGACTGGCTACCCGGCTGGACGCGTTCTGCGACATGCTGAGGATGCGCAAAGGAAAGCCGAGCCGCTGAGGGTCGCGTACGGCCGGATGGGCAGCTGGAAAGGGGAGCGTGTGAGTAAGGCATACCTCGGAGTCGACGTCGGGTCGATCTCCACGAAGGCCGTCGCGCTGGATTCCGGGGGCGAGGTTCTCGCCCGTTCCTATCTGTGGACCGAGGGAAACCCGGTGAGGGCTGTCAAGAACGTGCTCGCCGAAGTCGAGGAACAGGTCGATGGGACCGGGGCCGAGATAGTCGCGGTGGGCACTACCGGCTCGGCCCGCCAGCTCACCGGCGCCATCCTCGGTGCGCAGGTGGTCAAGAACGAGATAACATCGCATGCCGTCGGGACGCTTTCGAGACACTCGGACGTGCAGACCATCTTCGAGATCGGGGGCCAGGATTCCAAGATCATAATCGTGCGCGACGGAGTTCCGGTCGACTATGCGATGAACACGCTGTGTGCTGCTGGCACCGGCTCTTTCCTCTCTTCACAGGCCCGACGGATCGGAGTGCCCGTGGAGGAGTTCGGAGAGTATGCTCTGCGGTCGAAGCGCGCGACTAAGATCGCGGGACGCTGCACGGTGTTTGCGGAGTCCGACCTCGTGCACAAGGCTCAGATCGGGCATGCCGTCGAAGACATCATCGCAGGCTTGTGCAACGCTATCGTAGGAAACTACCTGAACAACGTCGGCAAGGGCAAGGAGATTCTGGCTCCGATCGTCTTCCAGGGCGGGGTGAGCAAGAACGTCGGCGTGGTGCACGCTTTCGAACAGGCTACCGGTCACGAAGTCATGGTCGACGAGGACGGGCATCTGATGGGCTCTCTCGGAGTGGCTCTGGTGGCAAGAGACAGCGGCGGGGAAGCTCCGTTCAGTTTCGCGGTCAGAGATGTCGCCTTCGAGACCGTTGGCGAAGAGTGCGGTGGATGTCCGAACGAGTGCGAAGTCGTTCTAGTGCTGCGTGAGGGCGAGGTGCTCGACGGCTGGGGCAACCGCTGTCCCCGGGGCATGGAGCGCGTAGCCGAGCGCCTAGGGGTGAGCAAGGTCACCGTCACCTCGGCAGGCTGAACGGGTTCGGTATCTGCGGTTCGTCGGAGCGCAGCGAAGGGTAGCAACTTCCCGAGGAGGTGAGTGCGTGGATAATCCGGTCGTCGTGGAGCGAGTCGCCTGGTCTTACCCGGCCTTTGCCGACAGA
>PWVH01000162.1 GCA_003563465.1 Coriobacteriaceae bacterium
CCCGTACGCCACGGCCTGTACGACCTCTTCTGCTACCACTCGAATCGGCGCGACGGCAAAGACCGGCGAGGGATCGGGAGAGAGGTAGAAGGTCTCTCGTACACAGACAGCCCGGCCCCGTCTGCGGGCCAGCACCCTTGCAACGAGGTCGAAGTCAGCTGCCATATCGGAACTAGACCCCGAGATCCTGCATGACTCCGGACAACATCACGAGACGGGGGGCGACTTGGCGTTCCCGCTCGTTTGTCGGCTCTAGGCCCTGCATCAGCTCGTAGACGCGCTCGATTGGCGTCTCGGCTCCGATGAGGTCGGCAGCCGAGTCGCCGAGGAGTCTCGCCGACGTGCCGCACTCCCGTGCGCAGACATCCGAAAGTACGCACGAGCGTACACATTCGTCAGTGAAGTGACGCTGGTATTGGTCTGCTACTGTCTCCAGTCCTTTGTCGGCAGGCAGGGTAGCCAATCGCTCCGCGACGATTCGAGCGGTCCGCAGAGCATGCTCGATCTCATGCACCTCAGCGTCGATGCTTTCCTGGACTGGTCGAGCCGGAGAGAGCCCGTAAGGACTTGCGAACACGAACACTGCGCGGTTGCGGACCCTAGCACCGATACCGTGGCGGTTGGCCGCCTGACGAAGTCCGACAACCTGCGCGCCAGCCTGACGACGGGCGCCATCCATGTCCGCACGGTCCACTACGTTGTCCCTGACGATGAAGGACTTCTCCTCACCTGGGACGTAGATGCGCTCTTCCGTGTCAAGCAGCAGGAAGTCAGGCACGAGGTAATGGACGCCTGTCTCCGTGACCGACAGTGGTAGAACGGGCTGGATGAGAAGAGCTGGCACACTCAGATCGTCTTGTGCAAGCCGCTCGATGAACTGCAAGGTCTTGTCCCTGCGCGCCAGCCGCGCCTTTCTGTTCGTCCCGGGTATTTCCTCATCGAAGTTGAGGACACTCATGCCTGCGGCAGCCTGACCGAATGAGGATGCCAGGGCCTTACGAAGGACGGAGGCTCCATCTTTGTGGAGGTTCTGCTCGAACATGGTTCCGCGACGGCGCGCCGACTGACGCTCACCGTACTCGCCGGGGAACGGCTCGCCAGTGTAGCGCTCGTAGAAGTCCTTCTCTTTCACGCCCCGAACCGCGAGCGCCGCTTGGAGTTCACACGCGGGATTCTTCGAGATGCGTATGAGCCCCCTGGAACCCCCGACAGCCACATCGACTCACCTCGCCAAGAGGGTATCGGCAGCAGGCGCGTTACATACAAGTGTATATCGGCAGCTAAGAGCATGCACATGATGAGCGTGTGTGCCCTGGTCATCAGCCATGTTCCAAGAGCCGTAACGGATTGTCCGTGACGCTCGCTAGACTCCTCATGTCGGTGGCCACCTCGGAGTCTACGGCTAGCGCCCTACGACGCTGGCCAGTACAGTCTTACCAGTGGCACCAGGGCCCGCGTGTCGGTGTCCAGCTCCGAGTAGTGATCGAGCAGCAGCCGAGTGAGGTCGTCGAGGCTCAGCAGCGTCAGCGGCATATTCGAGCGATCGGCCTCGTAACGGGCTTCCTTTGTGAAGCCACCGGTGCTCAAGTACAGCCCCCGGTCCCCTTCGCGAAGACCGCCGAGGAACGAGCGGATCTGTGCCGCGCCGACCGAGTCTTTGGGCCGATGCTTGACCTCAACGATGACGCGCGGTCGTTCCAGACCAAGTGGGTCGTGTGATGCGATGATGTCACGGCCACCATCAGAGCCAGCTGGTGATACCCGAGTCCTGAAGCCCATAGCACGCAAAACACCAGCCGCAAGCTCCTGCATTTCCTCCCAGCTCAAGAGTAGGATGCGATCCTTGATGAACTCGAATGCCTTGGACATGGTCTCTTCGCGCAAGAGTTCGAGTTCATCCTTCACGGCCGTATGCTCTACGGCCTCCTCGGGCCGAGGCGCTCCGGAAAGACGCTGCTCGATCTCTGAGGCGGCATCGTCGGTCAGAAGGAACAGCGTCATGATGGCGCCTAGTTGGTTGCGAGTGGCAGTCGAGAGATCGTCGCGAGAGACCGTGCCCAGCCATTCGACAGGTCGATAGTGGTAGTAGGGATTGTCTTCTGTGCCCATCAAACCAATCTCATACGCGTAGTCACCGGTCACGCGACCCACGTGATACGTGCGAGTCTGGGGGTTGTACGTAAGAACGTTGTGATCAGCCTTGATCTCGAGACGGACCCTCGCAATCTGTCCGAGACTCATCGCCATCTGCATCTTGCGAAACTCTGGATAGCTCTCACGCATCATGCGCTCGAGCTCGTCGCGATCGCCCACGTCACCAAGGTCGCCCAGCTCGCCCCAACCGACGGCAACTGCACCCTTGCTCACGAAGTCCTCCGCAAGGAAGCCGCCTTCGCCAGCTCGCACCATCCACATCGGCTTCATCGACATAGCCCCTCCCCTAGGCCGCCCATCCCTCGCTCAGGACCTCGGCCTGCTCGATCACGAGCTTCACCGCTTCTTCTTGCTTATCCGGTGGGTACTTGTACTTGCGGAGCAGACGCCGCACCATCACCCGCATCCGCGCCCGGACACTCTCGCGGACCGACCAGTCGATCGTCGCGCTCTCGCGAACCTTGTCCACGAGCTCGTGCGCGATGGCTTTGAGCGTATCATCCCCGAGCTCGCGAACGGCGCTCTCGTTCATCGCGAGCGCATCGTAGAAGGCGACCTCCTCGTCTGTGAGCCCGAGTGTCTCTCCGCGCTCCTGCGCTGCTCGCATCTCGCGCGCTAGCTCGATGAGTTCCTCGATCACCGCCGCCGCCTCGATAGCGCGGTTCTGATAGCGACGAATCGACTCCTCGAGCATCGCAGCGAACGAGCGCGCCTGAACCACGTTCTTGCGAGAGCGCGTTTTGATCTCGCCCTCGAGCAGCTTGCGCAGGGTCTCGACCGCCAAGTTGCGGTGGGACAGAGTGCGCACCTCTTCGAGGAACTCGTCAGAGAGGATGGAGATATCGGGCTTGTCGAGCCCTGCAGCTGCGAAGATGTCGACGACCTCGCCAGGAGCTACCGCCTTGGACACGAGCTGCTGGATGGCATGCTCGATCTCTTCAGGAGAGCGCTTCTCGTCGTCCGGGTGACGTTTGCGCAGGTTGTTCGACACGTCCTGGAAAAACGCCAGGTCGTCGCGGATCGCGAGCGCCTCGTCAGCGGGCACGGCGAGCGCGAACGCTTTCGAAAGGGCGGCGACGGTGTCAAGCAGCCGCTTCTTACCGTTCTCTTGAACGAGAACGTGTTCCTGGACAAGCGGCAGCAGCCGCAGACGATCCTCAGCCGAGCCGGTCTTCCATGCACTCCAGTCGAAACCGTGGAACAGCCCGCAGAGCACCTCGTACTTCTCGAGCATGAGCGCGACGGCCTCGCGCTGGTCGATAGCTGCAGCGCCTTTGCCGCCGCTTTCCGTGTAGGTCGCCAGCGCACGACGCAGCTGGTCGGCGAGACCTAGGTAGTCGACAACAAGTCCGCCGGGCTTTTCGCGGAACACGCGGTTGACGCGCGCGATAGCCTGCATGAGGCCGTGACCGCGCATCGGCTTGTCGACATACATCGTGTGCAGACACGGCGCGTCGAATCCTGTCAGCCACATGTCGCGCACTATGACGATGGAGAACGGATCGTCCGGGTCCTTGAAACGCTGTGCTAGCTCCTCGCGCCGAGCCTTGGTGCGGATGTGCTGCTGCCAATCCGGTCCGTCAGCCGCCGAGCCGGTCATCACGACCCTCACGACACCGTCATCATCGCCGGTCCCGGCCCACTCCGGCCGAAGCTTCACGATCTCGTCGTAGAGAGCTACACAGATCCGCCGACTCATGCAAACGACCATCGCCTTGCCGACCATCGCCTCTCGACGGCGCTCGTAGTGCTCCACCAGGTCACGCGCGACCAGCCGCAGCCGCTTCTCGGTTCCGACCAAAGCCTCGAGCTGCGCCCACTTGGTCTTGAGGCGCTCCTTGCGCTCGACCTCCTCGCCCTCTGTGATCTCCTCGAATTCGGGGTCGAGTTCCGGCAGCTCCTCGGGTGCGAGCTCCAGCTTGGCGAGGCGGCTCTCGTAGTAGATGGGCACGGTGGCGCCGTCGTCGACCGCGCGCTGGATGTCGTAGACGCTGATGTAGTCTCCGAACACGGCACGCGTGTTCTTGTCCGCAAGCTCGACCGGGGTGCCGGTGAAGCCGATGAAGCTCGCGCCCGGCAGCGCGTCATGCATGTGGCGCGCGAACCCGTCGATGAAGTCGTACTGGCTACGGTGCGCCTCATCTGCGATCACCACGATGTTGCGCCGCTCCGAGAGCACCGGGTGCGCGTCGCCCTTCTGCTCGGGGAAGAACTTCTGCACCGTCGTGAAGATCACGCCGCCCGCCTCGCGGGTAAGCAGTCGACGCAGGTCCGCGCGATCTGCCGCCTGCACCGGCGGTTCGCCGAGGAGATCCTTGCAGCCCGCGAAGGTGCCGAAGAGCTGGTCATCAAGGTCGTTGCGGTCGGTGATCACCACTACGGTCGGGTTACCCGTCTCGGGCGCGCGCATGACACGGCCCGCGTAGAACGCCATCGTGAGCGACTTGCCGCTGCCCTGCGTGTGCCACACGACCCCGATTCTCTTGTCGCCCGGCTCCCGCGACTTGCCGGAGGACCACTTGGTGCGCGCCTCCGCAACCAGCGACACGTGGTGACCATCAGCATGAGCAGCAGGATCAAGAACGTGATGACCGCTCGCCCTCAGCGTCTCGGTCAACGCGACGTTGACCGCGTGGAGCTGGTGGTAGCCAGCCATCTTCTTGCTGACAGCACCATTCCCCGCGTCTTCGAACACGATGAAGTACCGGATCAGATCGAGCACGCGCCGCTTTTCGAACACGCCCTTGAGCAGCACCTCGAGTTCGAGCGCCGAGGCAGGCGCGACCTCGTCTCCCTTAATCGTACGCCACGGCATGAACCACTCGCGGCCGGCAGTCAGTGTCCCTACACGAGCGGTAGTCCCGTCGGATGCGACTAGAGCCTTATCGTAGGTGAGCAGCGACGGGATCTCCGCCTTGTAGGTCTGGAGCTGACGGTACGCCGAGAGCCAATCGGCCTTCGTGGCCCCTGGATTCTTGAGTTCGATCACCGCGAGCGGCAGGCCGTTAACGTAGACCACCAGATCGGGCCTGCGGTGATGCTCCCCGTCGACCACGGTGAGCTGATTCACGGCAAGCCAGTCGTTCGCGTCTACATCGTCGAAGTCGAGCACGCGCACCTGCGCGCCCGCGATGCTGCCATCCGCCCGCTGGTACTCGACGGGCACCCCGTCCACGACCAAGCGGTGCAGCGCGCGGTTCGCACCAATCAGCGAGGGTGCACTCACGTTAGCGAGCTTGCGGTACGCGTCCTCGAGCGCGGAGGAAGGCAACTCTGGATTCAACCGAGCGAGCGCCGAGCGCAACCGACCCTCGAGCACCACCGTGCGCTCGTCGCGCTCTGGCGTCTCACCGTCCGGCAGCAGGTCAGGGCCGAATGCGATCGCATACCCGAGTTCCCCGAACCACTCAAGAGTAGCCTCTTCGAGCTCGGATTCTGTGAAGCGACTCGTGCTGTCCCCCATCAGACCTCGTTCCCGAAGCCACGACTCTGCAGCGCGCTCATCAGCTCAGCGCAGAGAGCTGCACACGATGCCGCCATGACCTCCGGTGGCTCGGGTACCGCGGCGTCTGCAACAAGCAGGCTTCCCGTCGATTCTACTGTAGCGAACAGGCCCCGCAACGAATCGATCGCCTCGCGCGTCACTGGGCCTGCGATCTCGTCATGCGCAAGCCTTGCGAAGTCATCCGCCAGGCGGCCGCTGGGAATCACGCGCAGGATCCGAAACGTGTCTAGAGCATCCTTCGGCTTGACTCGGTCGGCTCTGCCACGCTCAAGCGCCCCGGCATCGACGCGCTCAGACAGCTTGATGAGTTTAGAGATCAGCAACGCCGAGGGACCGGCAACCTTGATCGACAACCTGCGGTCGTCCCCATCCTCAAGGGCGGTGAGTTCCATCGCCGAATAGTCGACCAGAGCCGCCTCCAGGCCATGCACCTTCAGCATCGCGGCCCTCTCGTGCGGAGGGACTCTCGCCGCACGGCGCCCGGCACCACCGAACGCCTCGGGAACCAGGAGGTCGACGGTCACCGTAGCGGGCACACCCCCGATCTTGTGTTCCGATGCCCACACACCCACCAGCTGACGGCCTTCCCGTTCGTCAAGCCAGAAGTCCGCCGCACGCATCGCCGCTGCGATCTCGGGCTCATCCCCAAGGAGACGCGGGTCTACCGCAAGATCGCCGTCGATGGTGTACTCCGCCACCGCCAGATCCGCCGAACCCGTGTGGATGTAGATGGCTTGCGCGCCAACCAGAATCAACGCCTCGCGATGCTCCTCGAGCGCTTCGAGTGCATCCAAGAGCGCCCGGCGAGCGACTACGTACTCCTCACTATGCACGCCAAACACTCTCCCTCCTGAGCATCCACTCGATGAGCGCCTCAGCCTCCTCTGGACCGCGTCCGGGCGACGTCAGAAGGTCGGCAGTCACCTGTGAGGGGGCGGCATAGATCAGTCCCTCGTCGGTCACCGTGCGCTCGAACACGACCTCATCTGCAGGTTCTACGAGAAGGACGTTGGCGCCGACGTCGGTCGGCGTCAGCCCCAGACGCTCTTCTGCATTGACCAGCCGCCCAACGTAGACAACGCCAAGCCGCGCAGGCGCCACCGGAGACCATCGAGCAGCAGCAAGCGAGCCCGTGATCGCGTAGTTGATGCCGGAGCCCTCCGGCGGGCCTCTCAGGTCATCCAGTAGAGCTGGCAGGCCTCGCGGCTGAACATAGGAAGACGCCGTATTCGAGCCCGTGAGGGAGTAGTCCTTTGCCCACGCGCGCAGAAGGTTCACCCAGTCCGTACGGACCACAGGCCCGCGAGGCTCGCGGTCGATCAGGTCCTGCCGCTCTAGCATCGTCAGCAAACGCGACACGTAGCCAGCGTCCACGCCGGCGATGCGCGCTATCTCACGAGTGCCGAGGGGTGGAACGAAGTCGGCGAGCGCTCGCACCACGCGCCCCGCCTTCGCGCCTTTGAGTGACCGTGCTGGCCGCTGTGCCGGCTCCGGATCCTTGGTCGCACCGGCTCGCTCGATCGCCACGGCGGGCGAATCAAGCTGGAGATACATGTTCCCGGTGAGATCGACGTACCCTGCGCGCAGTGAACGGAGTTTCTCGCGAGTGCGTTCGCCCAGGAAACGAGAGACCACAACCAGCGTGGTGTCCTTACCCTCATACCGCCGCATCTCGAACCGCGATACGAGGGGATCGACCTCCCTTGGATCCAGGCGCCGCTTGACTTCGATAGCCAGTATCGCTGCAGGACCACTGGGAGCCTCGATGCGCACAAGCGCATCCGGCCCAGGGATGTAGGATTCTCTGCCGATGACATCGACACGCCACGCCTGCGGCAAGCGAGAGCGTAGCTCCTCGATGCCCTGTTCGAAAAGAGTGTTGTCTGAAACAATACTGTTGCGCCTCATGCACAACACCATACCATGAGGCAACACTTGGCGCAAACGACGTGCCCGGCGACTCCCTGCTCGCAGAACCCTAACCATGGAGCCCCGGCGGCAAGGGCTACTCCCCACCCGCCGCCTTCTCAGCCTGCTCCTTGTACTAGAGGATCGCGTCTGTCAGCTTGGCGAACGCCTCGTCTGAAGCGAAAGTCGCGAACGGCACCGACGGGAACTTGCCGTCAGCGATGACCTCTTCGGTGATTCCCGCGTCCGGAGGAAGGCCGAGACGCCGCACGAACTCCTGCCGCACCTCCAATCGGTTGAACGGCGCATACCTCATCCATCCGAAACCGAGCTGGAGGCTGGCTGCCGGTGCCACTGCCGGGCGCCGCTTTCCCCGAAAGCTTCCGGCTACTCGACCCGATACCCCATGGCCCGATATCCGCGCAGACGCTTCTCCCACATCCTGGCCAGCACGGGGTGCATCTCGTCCACGTAGTCGTACACGATGACCTCGCGTTTCTCGTCGTGGAGCCGGTGTAGTCGGCCAGCATACTGTTGGAGCGTCCCCCGCCACGAGATCGGCATCGCCAGGAACAGCGTGTCGAGCCGAGCGTCGTCAAAGCCCTCCCCGACGAGCCTCCCCGTCGCCACAAGCACACGCGGCTCTCCCTCTGGCACGGCGGCCATCCGCTCACTGAGTTCGGCACGCTTCCGAACCCCCGCGCCACTCGACAACGCGAACACGTGCGAGACACGCTTGGAGAGCTCCTGCGCGAGTGCATCTCGATGCGCCGTGCGCTCGGTGAGGACGATGGGAGAGCGCCCCTCGGCCACGACCGCCGTCACATCCTCGATGATCTGAGCGTTTCTGGCCTCATCTTCTGCGAGCAGCCGATAGACCTCCTGGATGCCATCCGCGGCGAGCGCTGTGACCCCGAAGCCTGTGACTCGCTTCCTGACGAGGTGCTCGAACGGTCGCGCCGCCGCCTGCTTCTTCGCACTCGTCTTGTAGCGGACCGGACCGCACTGCATGGTGATGATCGGGTGGTGGCCGTCCTTGCGTATCGGTGTAGCCGTCAATCCGAGTACGTAGCGCGCCCGGGCCGAGCGCAAGATCGCCTCGAAACTGTATGCGGATACGTGATGGCATTCGTCGACGATCACCTGACCGTACTCGGACACGATATCGTCCACCTGACCGCGCCTCACAAGCGACTGCATGACTGCGATATCGAGACCCCCTGACGGCCGTCGTTTGCCGCCGCCGATCACACCTATATCGCCCGGCATCTCCAGAAAAGTCGTCAGACGCTCCCTCCACTGTTCCATCAATTCGCGCCTGTGCACCAGCACAAGCGTGCTCACACCCCTCTCGGCGATGATCTTCGCCGCCACGACGGTCTTTCCGAACGCGGTCTCGGCGCTCAGCACGCCATCCTCGTGTGCGAGCAACGCCTTGACCGCTCGACGCTGTTCAGGCCTGAGCGTGCCTGCGAAACGCGCGAGCAGCGTGGTTCCCGTTGTGCGCTCATCAACTATCTCCAGTCGGGAGCCGTAGCCCTCAACGATCTCTCGCACCTCGTCGAGACACCCTCGTGGCAACCCGACATGTTCGTCGAACTCCTGCGCGCATGCGACCACCCGCGGTTTGTCGTAGGTAGGCAACCGCATAGCCTGAGCGCGATAGAACTCCGGGTTCTCGAAAGCGGCGAGACGCACCATCTGATCGATGAAGGAGTCCGGCAGTCCTGCCTTCTCCAAGTACACCAGGTTGGCCCGCACGGCGCGGACGATCGGCGGAACCTTGCCAACGAGTTCCGGGCGAACGGACGGCGGGGACGGAGCGACGACCCATGGCGTGCCGCCGCCTCTATCTTCGGCCGGGTACGTGCGCACGCCGAGGATTCCGCCGCTGGACGCCATTCGCTCAAGCAGCAGCGCATCGACCTCGCCTGCAGTAAGCCGCCGAACCGACCCGAGGAAGGCCCACTGGTCCGCATAAGGCAAGAACTCGGAGTCGACGAACACCGTGCGGCCACACTCCCGTACTTCACGTTGCAGAGGCAATGCGATCAGGTTGCCGAAGCCACCGCGCGGCAACGTGTCCTGACTTGGGAAGAGCCTGTCGTACGACGCCAGCGAAACCACGCGGCGGCGCCGAGCCGCGAGAGTCAACAATGCAGACCCGAGACGGCGAGCGCTCGCCGCAACGACGGGTTGGCTGAAGAAGATCCACAGATGGGCCCCTGCACCAGAACGCGAGACCTCGACTGCCGCAGGCACTCTGTTCTCTACGCATGTCTCGCGGACCGTGGACACCTCATCACGCCAGGCGGCGCCATCGAAGTCGATCGCCAAGAAGGCACATGTCTCGTCCTCGAGCATCGGATAGACGCCGAGCACACTGCGACCGATCAGGTGGTCCTCCAGCGCCTGGTGGTCAAGTGCCACCAGGTCACGGTGCGCACAGTCAGCACACTTGACTCGGCGCTTGTCACACACGCCGTCTCGCCATTCGTTGGCGCACACAGGTGCGTACCCGCTCTTGCCTGACTTCTTGCTCTCCCAGCGCTTCGCGAAAACATCCTCACGCCCCCGAAACAGCGAGCGGAACAGGGCGATCTTGGCCGCCGAAGAAGACGCGGATGTGACTGGTGGCTCCGCAGATGCCGCAACGCGCTCACCGACGGGAGGTGCTTGCGGCTGCGTTCGCAACCCGAGTTGCTCGCGGAGCTGGTCATTCTCCTCGCGCAGCAAGAGGTTCTCCCGGCGGAGGCAATCGAGTTCGTCATGGTGTGCGGCGTCGATCACATCATCGTCCGTCCATGCCGCGCGGACAGGTCATGCGCCCTGTCACTCGCCCGCATCCTAGAACAACCTTAAAGAGAGAAACCACTGGCAGCAATACCCGGACTCTCCAAAAGGATGGATGCATCCTTTACCGCTTCGGTAAACTTCTGTATCTTTACCACATCGGTAAAGTCCGGGGACGAGGTCACATGGAGGTCCACTTCGCCACGAAGAAGCTCGCCGACACCCTTACGCAGCACAAACGGAGGGTGCGTGAGTATGGCGACCTCGCGGAGAAGATCCACCGCCGCATACTGGAGCTGATGGCGGCTGACACCCTCGAGGTCATGCGCTACGCCCCGGGTAGATGTCACGAACTGAAAGGTGACAGGGCTGGTCAACTCGCGGTCAGCATCACCGGCAACCTCCGTCTCGTCTTCCGGCCACGCGATGAACCTCCCCCTACGAAAGACGACGGCGGCCTCGACTGGACAGCTGTCACGGCGATCACCATCTTGGAGGTGACGGACTACCATGGCGACTGAGTACAAATACGACCCTAGAACCGACCTGCCTATCGCTCCAGGAGAGACCATCCGGGAGATTCTCGAAGATCGGGGAATCTTGCAGGCCGATTTCGCCGTGCGCCTGGGCAGGACCGAGAAGTTCGTCAGCCAGCTGGTCAACGGCAAAGCCCCTCTCACACATGACACCGCGGTCGAGCTGGAGAAGGTTCTGGGAGTCCCCTCATCGTTTTGGAACAAGCTTGAATCCATCTACCGCGATGCGCTTGCACATCAGCGCCAGAAGGCCGACTCCGCGGAACAGGCCGAGTGGGCCAAGTCGTTCCCGCTCAAGGAGATGGAATCGCACGGATGGATCGCGCGCGAAACCGGCCCTGCCGAGCAGGCCGAGGAGCTCCTTCGCTACTTCGGCGTCGCCACGATCGACGCCTACAGAGAATACTGGGGCGCGGACAAGCGGCTCGCTGCACGAATGAGCACCGCTTACACCGCCGAGACGCCCGCGATCACCGCGTGGCTGCGAGCGGGAGAGCGTCAGGCTGAGGGAATCCACACCGAGCCGTTCAACGAGTCGACGTTCCGAGAGGTTCTTCGCGAACTGCGCTCAGCGACCCAGATGGATCCCACACAATGGCAGCCGCTGATGGTAGAGCGGTGCGCCACCACCGGCGTCGCGGTCGTGTTCGTCCCGGAACTGCCTCGAACCCGGTGCTTCGCAGTGAGCTGGTGGCCCAACAGGTCGCGAGCGGTGATTCAGCTCAGCCTCCGATATAAGACCGACGACCAGTTGTGGTTCAGCTTCTTCCACGAGGCGGGGCACGTACTGCTGGACGACCGACGCAACGGTCGCATCTCGGACCTGAACGGCGACCCTATCGCCGAGGAACGAGCGAATGCGTTCGCCGCCGACTTCCTGATTCCGCCCGAGAAGTACGATGCGTTCAGGTCGCAGCCCGCCCGGCCGAGCAAGACCCGCGTGAAGGCGTTCGCCGAGGAGATCGGAATCGCGCCGAGCATCGTGGTCGGGCGTCTGCAGCGGGACGAGGTCATCCCCTACAGTAATATGAATGACCTCAAGACCAAGCTGGACTGGAACCGAACGAGTGCCGCAACCTAACGTTGCCTATTGCACGAACAACCGAATCGCGACCGATTACGCACGAGTCTCACCAATGTGTTCTCGGAGGTTGGTCATGACTGCCATAATCTCGCAGCTGAATGCAATGGGCACTCAGAATCTGCTCACGCTAGCGCTGGTGGCGATCACGGCTCTGTACGTGATCCTTACCGGCCGACTGGCCCGTTCTGCAGCCAAACAGGTTGAGTTGATTACGCGGCCCAGGATCTCTGCGGCATTCCTTATCGATGAGGGCAATAGCGTCTACCTGAGAATTCAGAATACCGGGGCAACCGGTGCGGAGAGGGTGCGGCTTCGCCTCGACAGAAACGTTGTACTAGAGAGAGGTAATCTTGGCGAAACCGATCTCTTCAGACACGGAACCGCCTGGATGCCACCGGGCTCAGTACACGACTATGCGGTTGGCACCGGGCCGGACGTGCTAGCCGAACAAGCGGAAGCAGGCCCCTTCACTATCACGGCAGAGTATGTCTTCGGAAAGAAGCGATACCTAGAAGAACACATCTTGGACTTCGCAGCTTTCAGCGGAAGTCTGGCTCCTCGTTACTCCGCCGAAGCGCAAGCACTGAGAGAGCTGAACAAGCGTATGGGTCAACTGACGAAGGAAGTGGCCGCCTTGCAGCAAACCATTGCCGGACTCCGCAAAGGCGAACTGACTAAGTAATGCTCAGTTCTCCCGAAAGCAGCCGGGGCAAGAGTGCATCTCTCAGATTCGCAAGAGTCACAGACTCAGCAAGCAACTGCTCCATCCTTGACCGAACCGGTCGCGTCGCTTCCTCGTACTCTTGAACTAGCTCGACAGGCGGCATCGGGAAGCGCAGTCCAGGAATGCTCCTGACATTCAAGGCACTGAGTATGGTGCCCGCATCGAGCTTCAACTCAATCTCAGCTTTCATCATCGGTGATCGCAGTAGCTCGATGATATAGGTCGGATAGGGAAACTCGGGCCTGAGTCGCACCCCAGTCATGTTCCTACCCAGTGCGGCCCTCAGCCCCTGAGGCAGCTGCGCAACCGCTCCCGACCTTCCGACGTTGGTGATCACGCAGTCGCCCGCACGTGCCTCCATCCTTGAAGTCCATGTCGCGTAGTCAGCTTCTGAGATGCAATACGTGTCACCCATGTCTATCAGGCCGTCATCGCGAATGTTCTTCAACTGCAGCAGCGGCGGGCCCAAATCCATACGCTCAGGCTTCTTCGAGTGCAAGCAGTCGATGACTTCCGCAATGTCCCCCACTGTTGCCACGCTCCAGCCACTCGGAATAGGACCCAGCGGGGATCCAACTCGATCGTGCGCCGAAATCTCAAACTCGACGAACCAAGACTTGAAGATGGCTTGCGCCAGTTCGTCAAGGGTTCGGCTCATCCGGCGGTTCAGCTCGATCTTGTCGTCCAGCGCCCCTAGCATGGAGGCGATGCGACGCTGCTCGTCGAGCGGCGGCAGCGATATCCGCAAACCCTCAAGGGCAGGAATTCGAAGATTGCTGACGGTTGAGCCCGTACCCTCGTGTCCACCGATCTGCCACTGAACGCCCGGAGACTGCAGGGCGTACAGGAGATAGCGGGGAACGACCTTGTCCGAGTCTGGTCGCAAGAGCACTATACGCTGCCCAAGGCAACATTCCAGTCCCTCGGGAATCATCGCGCATTCACCCATTGGCGCTTCACGAGTAATCACGATGTCCCCTGTGGTGGGCTTCGCTCGTCTGATTCTATCCCGGAAATGCTCTGTATCAGTGAAGCTTCGCTCGGCCAAGTCCAATCGGCCGCCCCTGATGTTCTTGCTGCGAATGACTATGTGACCCGAGTCCGTCCAAACGGGTGTGGAATGCGGGCAGTCGACGACGAGCTCACAGAGCGACTCGAGGGGAACTTCAGAACCCATAGCCGAGCCGCTCCAGGTTCTTCTCAATCTCGTCATCGAGGCGCTGGCCCTCGGCCATCTGCTCGGCGAGTTCGGTGCTCAGGCGCTTCATCTTCTCGTCGAACGGCTCGGCGTCTTCCTCGGCGGGTGGAGCGCCCACGTAGCGACCGGGCGTGAGCACGAAGCCGTGCTCGGCGACCTCTTCGAGCGCGGCCGACTTACAGAAGCCGGGCACGTCCTGGTACTCGGCCTCGACGTCGGGATCGTTGCGCCAGGCGTGGTAGGTGGTGGTGATCTTGGAGATGTCCTCGGCGGTCAACTCACGGTGCGTGCGGTCTACCATCGAGCCCATCTGACGGGCGTCGATGAAGAGGATCTCTCCTCGGCGATCGCGGAAGCGGTTGTTGTGCTTGTCGCGCGCGAGGAACCACAGGCATACCGGAATCTGCGTGGAGTAGAAGAGCTGACCGGGGAGCGCGAGCATGCAGTCGACGAGGTCGGCCTCAACGATGCTCTGGCGGATCTGGCCCTCGCCCTTCTGGCTCGACGACATCGAGCCGTTGGCGAGCACGAAGCCGGCAAGCCCGGTGGGCGCGAGGTGGCTGATGAAGTGCTGCACCCACGCGAAGTTCGCGTTGCCCGCAGGCGGCGTGCCGAACTGCCAGCGCTTGTCGTCTTTGAGGAGCGCGCCGTTCCAGTCGGAGTCGTTGAACGGCGGGTTTGCGAGCACGTAGTCGGCCTTGAGGTCGGGATGTGCGTCGGCGTGGAACGTGTCGCCGTGGCCGATCTGGGCGTCGATCCCTCGGATGGCGAGGTTCATCTTGGCGAGGCGCCACGTGGTGTAGTTGGACTCCTGGCCGTAAACGGAGATGTCGCCGATGCGTCCGCCGTGCTCCTCGATGAAGCGCTCGGACTGCACGAACATGCCGCCCGAGCCGCAGCACGGGTCGTAGACGCGGCCCTTGTAGGGCGCAAGCATCTCGACGAGCAGGCGCACGATGCACTGCGGGGTGTAGAACTCGCCGCCCTTCTTGCCCTCGGCAGAGGCGAACTGCGAGAGGAAGTACTCGTAGGTGCGGCCGAGCACATCCTTGCTTCGGCTCGCCTTATCGCCGACCGCGATGTTGGAGACCATGTCGACGAGCTGCCCGAGGCGCATCTTATCGAGCCCGGGGCGCGCGTAGTCCTTGGGGAGCACGTCTTTGAGTGAGGGATTGTCACGCTCGATGGCGATCATGGCCGCGTCAATCGTCTGGCCGATCGTGGGCTGCTTGGCGGCCTCCCTAAGCACGTGCCAGCGCGCCTCCTTGGGGACCCAAAAGACGTTGGCGCCGCTGTACTCGTCGCGGTCTTCAGGGTCGGCGCCCTCGGCAGCCTCGGCCTCGAGAATGGCGTGCTGCTCCTCGAAGGCATCGGAGATGTACTTCAGGAAGAGCAGGCCGAGCACGACGTGCTTGTACTCGGCGGCGTCCATCGAGCCGCGGAGCGCGTCGGCGGCCTTCCAGAGCTCGGCCTCGAAGCCGACGTTGGCGCCGTTAGAGTTGCGTGCGCGAGCCATGCGACCTCCGAGGGCTTGAGGGCCGCCGCGTCCCCTGGCGACGGTAGGGCTATGGTAGCGCAAGGGAGTGACAGGGGGTGGCGAGCATCTATCGGAACCGGAAGTCCCCGACAACCCCAGGATTACCGACTACGCCCATCTGCCAGGACGTACTGTACTGCGAACGTACTTCGTGAAGGCCGGGGACTTGGCCACTTTGTCCTCAGCCCAGTCCTTGTCTTTGTTGAAGTGGGC
>PWVH01000143.1 GCA_003563465.1 Coriobacteriaceae bacterium
CCACGGTGAACTGACGGGGCCGGGTGTTGCGCCGGGTCCCGCTCCGCCTTCGGTCCAGGTCGTCGGTGGTTTGACAGTGCAGAAAACGGGGTGCTAGAGTACCCTACCGCGCACGATGCTCCCGAGGCGGTCTTGCGCTTGGCAGGAGGACGAATGAGAACGCTGGTCACACTGGCATGCACCGAGTGCAAGCGCCGGAACTACACCACCAAGAAGAACAAGCAGAACAATCCCGAACGCATCGAGTTCAAGAAGTACTGCAAGTGGTGCCGCACTCACACGCTACACAAGGAGACACGTTAGTCTTCCTAGCGGAGCATCACCGGGTGTCACAGGCCAGTAGCTCCAATTGGCAGAGCGCCGGTCTCCAAAACCGGATGTTGGGGGTTCGAGTCCCTCCTGGCCTGCCAGGACGATCCGCCGCCGCGGGCGACCTCCTGCGGCGGTTCGAATGAAAGGCCGTCAACGGCGGCACGGACGGATGGAACAGGACATGGCGAAGGCTACCAGTGCACCGAAGCCAAACCCAGTATCGCGTTTCGTGGGATACCTAGGTGGCGTGCGGAGCGAGTTGCGGCGGGTCGTTTGGCCTACCCGCACCGAAATCATGAACTCGAGTCTTGTCGTAATGGCCACGCTGGCCTTCTTCGTACTATTCACCTTTCTGATCGATTCGATCTCGGTGTACGTGATCCGCTTGATCGGGCGAATCGGCGGTTAGCGGAATGGCCAAGCGCTGGTACGTCATACATACCTACTCGGGGTATGAGAACAAGGTGAAGGCGAACCTGGAGCACCGGATCGAGTCCATGGGGATGGAGGACAAGATATTCGAAGTATTCATCCCCAAGGAGAGCGTCACCGACCTGAAAGCGGGCGGCAAACGAGTGACGTCAGAGAAGAAGGTCTTTCCGGGCTACATTCTTGTACAGATGGAGCTGGACGACGACTCGTGGTATGTCGTGCGCAACACTCCGGGTGTCACGGGATTCGTGGGCTCTCAAGGCAAGCCGGTTCCGCTCTCACGCTCCGAGTACCAACGCATCGCGCAGCGAATGGCGGTCGGACCCAAGCAGAAGACCACAACGACAGATTTCGTGGAAGGCATGGCGGTCAAGGTCACCCACGGCCCTCTTGCGGAGTTCGATGGTGTCATCTCTGAGGTAAACCTCGATCAGGCCAAGGTGAAGGTCATGGTTTCGATCTTCGGGCGGGAGACGCCGGTCGAACTCGGATTCGAGCAGGTGACCAAGATCTAAGCGCCGTGCGGGCCGTGCGCAGCGAGAAGATGCTACCGCTGCGGCTTCTCATGGCTCCAGGTGCAGATGTTCGGACGGCAGCTGGGCGCCGCTGCAACGGTGCTCATGACAAAGGACGTGAAGCAACCAAGATGGCTAAGAAGGTCGCGGGTTACATAAAGCTGCAGATTCCTGGAGGACAGGCCAATCCCGCGCCACCAGTGGGTCCGGCACTCGGTCAACACCAGGTCAACATCATGCAGTTCTGCCAGGCGTTCAATGAAGCGACGCAGAATTCTATTGGGACCATCATCCCGGTGGAGATAACGGTCTACGAGGACCGCTCCTTCAGTTTCGTGACTAAGACCCCGCCGGCCGCGGTTCTGCTCAAGCAGGCGGCGGGCGTCGAGCTCGGCTCGGGGGAACCCAACCGAGAGAAGGTAGCATCGGTGACTCGGGCACAGCTGCGCGAGATCGCGGAGACCAAGATGCCAGACCTCAACGCCAATGACATCGATGCCGCTATGAGGATTGTCGCCGGGACGGCACGCTCAATGGGAATCGAGGTCGAGGAGTAGCGCACTCGGTGCGCTTGGAGTGGGAGGGCGCTGCACGCGCCCGCTGACCACAAGGAGGACGGATGATCCAGGGCAGGAAGTACCGCGAGGCAGCGGCCAAGGTCGATAGGTCACGCCTGTATTCACCTCTTGAGGCGGCGCGGCTTCTCAAAGAGACTGCGAGTGCGAGGTTCGACGAGACCGTCGAAGCGCACTTCCGCCTCGGCATCGATACTCGCAAGGCCGATCAGCAGGTGCGAGGTAAGGTATCTCTACCGCACGGGACCGGCAAGACAGTGCGGGTTGCCGTGTTCGCCGAGGGCGAGAAGGCGCGCGAAGCCGAGGACGCCGGTGCCGACATGGTTGGCTCGGACGATCTAGTGGAGAAGATCCAGGGGGGGTTCCTCGACTTCGACGCAACCGTCGCGACTCCCGACCAGATGAGCAAGGTGGGACGTCTGGGCAAGATCCTCGGCACACGCGGGCTCATGCCGAACCCCAAACTGGGCACTGTGACGATGGACGTGGGTCGTGTGGTCGGTGAGCTCAAAGCCGGACGAGTAGAGTATCGTGCAGATAAGTCCGGCATCGCGCACGTGAGCATAGGCCGTGCGAGTTTCGATGCCGAGGCCATAGCGGAGAACTACGGTGCGGTGCTAGAAGAGATAATCCGATCTAAGCCGCCAGGGTCCAAAGGCCGCTATATCAAGTCGATCACTATTGCAGCCACCATGGGCCCAGGAATCAAGGTCGACCCGGCAAAGAGCCGCGATTTACTCGAGGAGCCACAAGCCTAGCCAGGTCGGTGAGGCTAGTACTGCGCGATTCATGAATGGGTTGCGCAGCGACTGCAAGCCGTGCATACTGACGTGCGCAACTGAGAACAGAACAGCGCTGCAAGACCACTGCCGAAGACAGCAGGTGCCCGGGTTCCCGGGCTTGATGGGCCGCCAGCATGTAGGCCCGCCAGCCGAGGTGGAAGCCGGTCGCGCGAAGCCCGGACGGATTCGCGCGACCTATTGCGAGCATGCGATCGCTCGTGGCCTCTACCGTGAGTCGGTGGAGGCCACGTCCCTTTTCACCAGCTTTCAGCGGGTGTGGACTCCTTGATGCCGAGACGCGACAGTCTCGTTGTCACGGTCGGAGTCGCGTTGTTCGAAGGGAGGGAAGTGAATGCCTACAACTGCAAAGACAGACAAGGTCGCCGAGATCAAGGGCAGGCTTGCCGATAGCTCCGGGGTGATCGTGGCCGATTACCGAGGCCTCAACGTCAAGGAGATGCAGGAGCTTCGTGCGTCCGTGCGCGAGGCGGGAGGCGAGGTCAAGATCTATAAGAACACCCTGACGGAAATCGCCGTTCGCGAACTGGCCTTGCCGAGCATGGACGAGTTCCTCGACGGACCGACAGCGTTCATCTTCACCGTCGACGACCCCGTGGCTCCCGCAAAGGCAGTGATGGGTTTTGCCAAGGAGCACAAGTCGCTTGAGATCAAAGGCGGCTACGTTCAGAACGCGATTGTCGATGCGGCGACAATCAAGGCCATGGCAGCGCTGCCGACACGTGAGGAGCTCATTGCAAAGATGATCGGCACGATGGCCAATCCGTTGGTGAGCACCGTAAGGATGCTGAACGCTCCGATGGAGGCTCTGGCGCGGGCGATCAATGCCGTGGTCCAGCAGAAGGAGGCCGTGGCGGCCTAGGCGCCGTCCGGCGATGCGAGACCGGTTGGCGTTCGAGTCAGTGCTCGACGCTTAGAGAAGAAGGAGAACTAGAGAGATGACTGTAAGCAAGGATGAGGTTCTGGAGTACATCAAGCAGGCGCCTGCGCTCGAGCTGGCGGAGCTTGTCAAAGAGCTCGAGGAGGTATTCGGGGTGTCGGCCGCTGCTCCGGTGGCAGTTGCAGCTGCAGCTCCCGCTGGTGGCGCCGAGGCTGGCGCCGAGGAAGAGAAGGATTCGTTCGATGTAGTGCTCGCTGCGGCCGGCGATAAGAAGATTCAGGTGATCAAGGTCGTACGGGCGCTTACCTCTCTCGGTCTGAAAGAAGCCAAGGACCTCGTCGACGGTGCTCCGAAGCCCGTACTCGAAGCCGTCAACAAGGAGAAGGCCGAGGAAGCCAAGGCGCAGCTCGAAGAGGCCGGTGCTACCGTAGAACTCAAGTAGCCGGATCGACTCGGCTGCGGAACGAATCGATCCAGGCCACGAGTCTGAGGCAGAGGAGCGGCCGGCGGCGCAAGGGCGCATCGGCCGTCACTCTGCGGTCTAGAACATTCGGGTTTTCGCAGAGCGTATGCGCCGGGAAATGTTCGTGTTGACGCCAGGTGCTGGCTTCGGTATCCTGTTATTTTGCGACTACGCTCAACGCCTCTATGCGTGAAGGAGGAATCGCTTGGTACCCCGCGGAGAAGGTTCCCCCGTCGTAAGCGCAGGTCTTCGCCAACGCCGTACCTTCGCAAAGATCCCCGAGATTCTCGAAGTCCCCAACCTCATAGCCATACAACGAGATAGCTTCGACTGGTTCCTCATCGAGGGCCTGAGAGAGACCTTCTCGGATATCTCACCCATTGAGGACTTCACCGGCAATCTGGCCGTGGAGTTCGGCGACCACGAGTTCGGTGATCCGAAGTACTCGGTCGAAGAGTGTAAAGAGAAGGACATGTCCTTCCAGGCACCCCTCTTCGTCGAGGTTCGGTTCATCAACAAGGAGACGGGCGAGATCAAAGAGCAGCAGGTCTTCATGGGCGACTTCCCGCTCATGACCGACCGCGGCACATTCGTGATAAACGGCACGGAGCGCGTAGTGGTGTCACAGCTCGTGCGCTCGCCCGGCGTGTACTATGCCAAAGAGTTCGACAAGACCACAGACAAGGCTATATACACCACCAAAGTCATCCCGGCGCGCGGGGCATGGCTTGAGCTCGAAACGGACAAGCGTGACATCGTGTCGGTACGTGTCGACCGAAAGCGCAAACAACCCGTCACCGTGCTGCTCAAGGCCCTCGGTATCGCCGAGACACGCGAAGAGGTTCTGGAGCTCTTCGACAACTCCGAGTGCATCGAGCGAACGCTCGAGCGGGATTTCACCGAGACACGCGAAGAGGCTCTCATCGAGATATACAAACGCCTGCGACCGGGCGAGCCCCCGACCGTGGAGTCCGCGCGCGGCCTGCTCGAGGGACTCTTCTTCAACCCTCAGCGCTACGATCTTGCCAAAGTCGGTCGCTATAAGGTCAACAAGAAACTCGAACTCGCACTGCCCGGTAGTCTATCCACACTCACGAACGAAGACATCCTTGCAGCCGTGCGCTATCTGGTGAAGCTTTGGGAGGACGCCGAAGGCTACGAGATCGACGACATCGACCATTTCGGCAACCGTCGCATCCGCAGCGTCGGTGAGCTCATCCAGAACCAGTTCCGGATCGGCCTGGCTCGTATGGAGCGCGTGGTCCGCGAGCGCATGACCACTCAGGACGTGGAGGAGATCACACCACAGTCTCTGATCAACATTCGTCCGATCGTTGCATCGATCAAGGAGTTCTTCGGCTCGAGCCAGCTAAGTCAGTTCATGGACCAGACCAACCCTGTCGCCGGTCTGACGCACAAGCGTCGTCTGTCTGCTCTAGGGCCGGGCGGCTTGTCGCGCGAGCGTGCCGGTTTCGAGGTACGCGACGTGCATCCTTCCCACTACGGTCGGATGTGCCCCATCGAGACGCCCGAGGGCCCGAACATCGGGCTTATCGGCTCGCTGGCCACTTTCGGCAGGATCAATCCCTACGGTTTCATCGAGACGCCCTACCGCAAGGTCGTCAAAGGCAAGGTCACTGACGAGATCGAATACCTTACGGCCGATGTCGAAGAACGGTACGTGATTGCCCAGGCCAACGAGCCCTTCAATCCGAAGACCGGCAAGTTTCTGCGCGATCGGGTGCTTTGCCGTCTGAAGGGCGGAGAGCCCGAAGAAGTGGAGCCGAAGCGCGTGGAGTACATGGACGTCTCTCCGCGTCAGATGGTCTCGGTAGCCACGGCCTTGATTCCGTTCCTCGAACACGACGACGCTAACCGGGCACTCATGGGCTCGAACATGCAGCGCCAGGCGGTACCGCTGATGCGTCCGGTAGCCCCTCTTGTGGGAACCGGCATGGAGCACCGTTCCGCGGTGGATACCGGCGAGGTGTTGCTGGCCAAACGTGCCGGGAAGGTGGAGTACGTCGACAGCATGAAGGTCGTCGTGCGCGCCAGGGACGGTTCGATCGATGAGTATCAGCTGCCCAAGTTCATGCGCTCTAACCAGGGAACCTGCGTCAACCACCGTCCTATCGTGGAAGAGGGCAAGTCCGTGAAGAGGGGCCAGGTCCTCGCGGACGGCCCATCCTCGGAGCAAGGCGAACTCGGTCTGGGACAGAACCTTCTCGTGGCGTTCATGCCTTGGGAAGGCTACAACTACGAGGACGCGATCATCATCTCGGAGCGACTCGTTGAAGACGACGTGCTCACGTCGATCCACATCGAGGAATACGAGGTCGAGGCTCGCGATACCAAGCTAGGTCCCGAGGAGATCACCCGCGAGATACCCAACGTCGGCGAAGACGTGCTGGCCAACCTAGACGAGGGCGGCGTCATCCGCATAGGCGCAGAGGTGTTTCCCGGGGACGTGCTCGTCGGGAAGGTGACACCCAAGGGCGAGACAGAGCTCACCGCAGAAGAGCGCCTGCTGCGCGCCATCTTCGGCGAGAAGGCGCGTGAAGTGCGCGACACTTCGCTGAAGGTTCCGCACGGCGAAACGGGTCGAGTCATCGCGGTCCGGCAGTTCAGCCGCGACTCGGGCGACGATCTCTCTCCCGGAGTCAACGAGCTCGTTCGGGTCTACGTGGCCCAGAAGAGAAAGGTTTCTGAGGGCGACAAGCTGGCAGGACGCCACGGCAACAAGGGTGTCATCGCGAAGATCCTGCCCGTGGAAGACATGCCGTTCATGGCGGATGGCACCGCGGTGGATATCATATTGAACCCTCTCGGAGTGCCAAGCCGAATGAACGTCGGCCAGCTTCTAGAAACCCATCTGGGCTGGGCGGCCAGTGTCGGCTGGGTCGACGATGCGAAGCAGCCGTCCTCGATGGACGGCCCCATATACGTTTCCACCCCCGTGTTCGATGGCGCTCGCGAGTCGGAGATATCCGACGTCATCGAGCGCGCGAACCGCAACATGCTCCTGAAGGCATCGGAGCGCTACGGCAAGGCGGTGCGCGATGAGTTCGTGCCTACGCTTTCGCGTGAGGGCAAGACCGTCTTATGCGACGGGCGCACGGGCGAGCCTTTTCACGAACCCGTGACGGTGGGCCAGATCTACATCCTCAAGCTCCTCCATCTTGTCGACGACAAGATTCACGCTCGCTCCACGGGACCGTATTCATTGATCACGCAGCAGCCGCTCGGTGGCAAGGCGCAGTTCGGAGGCCAACGCTTCGGCGAGATGGAGGTGTGGGCCCTCTACGCATACGGTGCCGCTTACGTCTTGCAAGAGATACTCACCGTCAAGTCCGATGACGTGCTGGGCAGGGTGAAAGCGTACGAAGCCATCGTCAAGGGCGAGAACATCCCCGAACCGGGCATACCCGAGTCCTTCAAGGTCTTGGTAAAGGAGATGCAATCGCTCTGCCTGGATGTCGAGATCCTCACAGAAGAAGGCGGAGAGATCGAACTGAAAGAGGACGAAGAAGACATCTTCAAGACCGCCGAGGAACTCGGTTTGGACCTAGGCGACGGAGGCCAAACACCCGACGAAGATAAGGACACCGATGCGCTCGAAGAGCTCATCGAGAGCGACATCTCTGCGCTCGATCTTGGCGGCGATGCAGATTCCAACGACCCGGACGAGGAGGAGTAGACCTTGCTCGACGTCGATGTGAACAACTTCGACAGGTTGCGGATAGGGCTTGCGTCATCCGAACAGATTCGCCAGTGGTCTCGTGGCGAGGTCAAGAAGCCGGAGACCATAAACTACCGCACCTTGAAGCCGGAAAAGGACGGCCTGTTCTGCGAGAAGATATTCGGGCCGACCAAAGACTGGGAGTGTTACTGCGGCAAGTACAAGCGCGTGCGCTTCAAGGGCATCGTCTGTGAGCGCTGCGGTGTCGAGGTCACGCGCGCAAAGGTCCGTCGCGACCGGATGGGGCACATCGAGCTCGCTGCCTCCGTAAGTCACATCTGGTACTTCAAGGGCGTTCCCTCGCGCCTCGGCTATCTTCTGGACATCGCTCCGAAGGACCTGGAAAAGGTCTTATACTTCGCTTCCTCGATCATCACTTCGATAAACGACGAGGATCGTGAGGCCGACATCGCGATGCTCAAGGACGAACTCACTGCGGATCTCGAGGGGCTCGAGGCGGAGAAGGCCGAGGAGATCGCTGCGGTGCTCGAGGAAAAAGACCGGCTGATTGCTGTAGCCAAAGGCGAGATCGAGGCCGAGGACGCCGATGACGCTGGCGACGAGACTCCGGTTGAAGACCGCGTCAAGAAGCTCGAGAAAGAGGCTGAGCGAGACGTCCGCGATCTCGAAGAGGAGTACGTCGAGCGAAAGCAGCTACTGGGCGAGGCATTCGACACCTTCCAGAAGCTAGCGCCCAAGATGCTCATCAACGACGAGACGCTCTACCGGGAGGTGAAGGTTCGCTACGGCACCTACTTCCGTGGCGGCATGGGCGCAGAGGCCGTCAAAGATCTGCTCAGGCAGGTCGATCTCGACTTGCTTGCCGAGGATCTCCGCACGCAGATTCGTGAGGGCAAGGGTCAGAAGCGCGCCAAGGCGGTCAAGCGGCTGAAGGTAGTCGCTGCCTTCCGTGGCTCGAAGAACAGACCCGAGTGGATGATTCTCGACGCGCTGCCCGTAATACCTCCTGATCTACGTCCGATGGTGCAGCTGGACGGCGGTCGCTTCGCGACCAGCGACCTGAACGATCTGTATCGTCGAGTCATCAATCGCAACAACCGCCTGAAGCGCCTACTCGACCTCGGCGCTCCCGAGATAATCGTCAACAACGAGAAGCGCATGCTTCAAGAGGCTGTGGACGCACTTTTCGACAACGGTCGCCGTGGTCGCCCGGTTACTGGGCCTGGCAACCGGCCACTGAAGTCGATAAGCGACATGCTCAAAGGGAAGCAAGGGCGCTTCCGTCAGAATCTCCTCGGTAAGAGGGTCGACTATTCCGGTCGCTCGGTGATCGTGGTAGGACCGGAGCTGAAGCTACACCAGTGCGGCTTGCCCAAGGCGATGGCTCTCGAACTCTTCAAGCCGTTCGTCATGAAGCGACTCGTGGACCTCGATCACGCTCAGAACATCAAGAGCGCAAAACGCATGGTGGACCGGGGCAAGGCCGTGGTCTGGGACGTGCTGGAAGAAGTCATCTCCGAGCACCCGGTGCTGCTCAACCGCGCGCCCACGCTCCACCGCCTCGGCATCCAGGCGTTCGAGCCGGTGCTCGTTGAGGGCAAGGCCATCCGCATCCATCCGCTGGTCTGCACCGCGTTCAATGCCGACTTCGACGGCGACCAGATGGCGGTTCACGTCCCGCTATCCGCCGAGGCGCAGGCCGAGGCGCGCATCTTGATGCTCTCGACCAACAACACCAAATCTCCCGCGCACGGCAGGCCTCTTACGACCCCCACACAGGACATGGTCATCGGGCTCTACTACCTCACGGCCGAGCGAGAGGGGATGCCCGGCGAGGGACGCGTGTTCTTCAGCCCCGACGAAGCCATGCTCGCCTACGACAGCAGGAGTGGTATAGACCTTCAGACGAAGATCTCCGTGCGCTTGACCGAGGACATGCAGGCTGAAACCGAACCGGGTACTTACGAAGAGATCGTCGCAGGATCACGCATCGAGACGACCATCGGGCGGATAATATTCAACCGCTCGCTACCGGAAGACTTCGCTTACGTGAATCACGAGATCGACAAGAAGGGCATCTCGCGGATCATAGAGGAATGCGCGAATCGCTACTCGACCAGCGAGATGGGGGTCACGTTAGACGAACTCAAACGGCTGGGCTTCCACTACGCTACGCGTGCGGGTTTGACCGTCTCGGTCTACGACGCCGTCATTCCCGAAGAGAAGAGCGCCTTGTTGGACAGTGCCCAGGAAGCCGTCGACACTATCGAGGGTCAGTACGAGCGCGGCCTCATCACGGGAGAGGAGCGCCATCGCCAGATCGTCGACGTGTGGACGCGGGCCACCGACGAGGTCGGTGACGCGATGGCCGGCAACTTCGACAAGTTCAATCCCGTCTTCATGATGGCCAACTCCGGTGCGCGCGGTAACATCAAGCAGATTCGGCAGCTTGCCGGCATGCGCGGCCTGATGGCCAATCCCAGAGGCGACATCCTCGACAGGCCCATCAAGGCGAACTTCCGAGAAGGCTTGTCGGTGCTGGAGTACTTCATCTCCACCCATGGAGCCCGCAAGGGGTTGGCGGACACGGCATTGCGCACCGCCGACTCCGGCTACCTCACTCGGCGTCTCGTCGATGTTGCCCAAGACGTGATAGTGCGGGAAAGCGACTGCGGGACCGACGAGGGAGCCGTCTTCTCGATAGGTTTCGAGACGCATCCGGACGGTATCGATGTCAACCTGGTAGGACGGTGCTTGCTCGAGCCGGTCGTCCACCCCAAGACGGGCAAGGTCCTAAGAGAGTCTGGCGAGTATCTCGGCAACGAGAAGGAGCTGCTTGCTCTCCTCGAGGCGAATGTGGACTCGGTAGTAGCGCGTAGCGTCATGACGTGTCATGCCAAACACGGCATCTGTCAAGCCTGCTACGGCTGGGACCTTGCGACACGCATGCCTGTGGACATCGGTACCGCGGTCGGAATCATAGCCGCCCAGTCGATCGGAGAACCAGGCACTCAGCTCACCATGCGGACCTTCCACACGGGTGGAGTCGCGGGCGAAGACATCACTCACGGTCTGCCGCGAGTCACAGAGCTCTTCGAAGCCCGCAAGCCCAAAGGCCAGGCTATTCTTGCCGAGATATCCGGCAAGCTTACGATAGACGATGCGGAGAAATCCCGCTATCTGATCGTCAGGGACGAGGATGATCAGGAGAAGTCATACGCCGTCTCGCGGCGTGCGCGCCTGAGACCCGGAATCGCCGACGGGGTCGAGGTCTCCGTGGGCCAGCAGCTCACCGAGGGCTCGGTCAACCCGCACGACCTTCTTCACCTGAAGGGCCCGAGTGACGTCTTGCGCTATATCGTCTCTCAGGTACAGGACGTCTACCGGAGTCAGGGTGTCGACATCAACGACAAGCACATCGAGGTGATAGCGCGACAGATGCTCAGGAAGGTGACCGTACTCGAACCCGGTGACACCGACTTCCTTCCGGGGCAGCTCGTGAGCCGCATCGCATTCGAGCAGGAGAACGAGACGCTGATGGCCGACGGCGGGGAAACGGGCGTGGGGGCCCCCGTTCTCCTCGGAATCACCAAGGCGTCGCTTGCCACCGAGAGCTATCTGTCGGCGGCATCCTTCCAAGAGACCACCCGTGTTCTCACGGACGCGGCGATCGCAGGTAAGGCCGACCAGCTGCTCGGCCTGAAAGAGAACGTCATCATCGGCAAACTGATACCGGCGGCCACTGGCATGAAGCGCTACCGCTCTGTGAAGCTCACGTATAAGGGGCAGTCAGCCGAGTGGGATCAAGCCGAAGAAGGCCCGCTGCCGGAGTTCGCGCCCGAAGAACTCAAGGAACTCGAGTCATTGCTCCCTGCTCCGGAGCTTGAAGAGGCGGCGATAACGGCCAGCGACGCGGCCGCGTTCTTCGCCGACCTGGAATCGGATCGCGAAGGAGCTGCCAAAGCCGATGTCGAGAGCTTTGCGAACAAGGTCTTCGAGCCGGAGACGGCAGCAGCCGCCGGTGCAGTAGACGATGATGGAGCGGTCTCTGTCGAAGAGGCTGTGCCACATGATGCTGTGATCGGTGAAGTGACCTCTATGCCTCTTGGTGAACTCGGCATCTCGACCCGATGGAAGAAGAAGCTCGCCGAAGCGGGCATCAGAACCGTCGGAGACGCATTGAAGCGCACAGCCGACGATCTTCTTGAAGTGCCCGGCATCGGCGTGAAGGCCGTCGAGGAACTCGAGGCGAAGCTGGCCGAACATGGAGCGAAGCTGGCTGAGCAAGACGTCGAGACGCTTGTGTAGCACTGCTGAGGAATCACAACAGAAGAGGCGCCCGTCGGGCGCCTCTTCTGTTGTGATTCGAAAGAGCGGGCCACAGCGCAGGCGCTATGGATACGCCCGGATGCGTGGCGTTTGACAAGCTGCCAGGAGATTGGTAGAGTCCCACCCTGTGGCTCTGTGCGTTCGGCCGTGTGCGTAGTGCGAGGTCGGGCAGGAGCGTCCATGAGGTAGCGAAGAAGAAGGAGAGCACGTTGCCGACGATCAATCAGTTGGTGCGCAAAGGCCGCAAGTTCAAGAAGGCCAAGACCGCGACTCCTGCGCTGAGGGGCAACCCCCAGAAGCGTGGGGTCTGCACTCGCGTGTATACGACTACTCCCAAAAAGCCGAACTCGGCGCTGCGCAAGGTAGCCCGTGTCCGCCTGACCAACCAGATGGAAGTCACTGCTTACATACCCGGTGTGGGTCACAACCTGCAGGAACACTCCATCGTGCTGGTTCGTGGCGGTCGCGTGAAGGATCTCCCTGGTGTGCGCTATAAGATCATCCGAGCAGCTCTCGACTGTGCAGGTGTGAGCGATCGCAACCAGGCCCGGTCGCGCTATGGAGTCAAGAAGTCGTAGCGTACAGGGCTGAATCCGCTGGCCCGACGCATCAAGCGTCTGGTCGTCGATTGCAGGAAGAGTGAAGGAGACCGAGTATGCCAAGGCGCGCAGCAGCCACCCGTCGGGAAGTCGTGCCCGACTCCGTTTACAACAACCGTCTCGTCACCCAACTGATCAACAAGGTGCTATGGGATGGCAAGAGGTCTATCGCCGAGCGCATAGTCTATGACGCCTTCGATCTGATAGAGAAGAAGACAGGAAGCGATCCGCTCGCCACGTTCAAGAAGGCCATGGACAACGTCCGGCCCACTCTTGAGGTCCGGCCGAAGCGTGTCGGCGGAGCTACCTATCAGGTTCCCGTCGAAGTCAACTCGCGTCGAGCCACAACCCTTGCGATCAGATGGATGGTCAACTACTCGCGTGCCAGGCGCGAGAAGACGATGGCCGAGCGGCTGGCCAACGAGATCATCGATGCTGCGAACGGAACAGGCGCCTCTGTCAAGAAGCGCGAGGACCTGTTCAAGATGGCTGAGTCCAACCGCGCCTTCAGTCATTACAGGTGGTAGCCAGCGTAGCCGCCGACCAACGGCACACCAGCAGACGCAAGGGACGAATCGAGAGAATGGCACCTGAGAACTATTCGCTAGCCAAGACTCGCAACATCGGGATCATGGCTCACATAGACGCCGGCAAGACGACTACTACCGAGCGTATCCTCTTCTATACCGGGAAGTCGCACAAGATGGGCGAGGTTCACGACGGTGCGGCAACCATGGACTGGATGATTCAGGAGCAGGAACGCGGTATCACCATCACCTCGGCGGCCACCACGTGCTTCTGGAAGGATTATCGAATCCAGATTATCGATACTCCCGGGCATGTTGATTTTACCGTCGAGGTGGAGAGGTCGCTGCGTGTTCTCGACGGCGCCTGCGCGGTCTTCTGCGCTGTCGGTGGTGTGGAGCCTCAGTCCGAAACGGTCTGGCGGCAGGCTGACACCTACAGTGTTCCGCGTATCGCCTACATCAACAAGATGGACCGTACCGGCGCGGATTTCCAGAACGTGATCGAGATGATGAAGAACCGTCTCGATACGCGCCCCGTGCTCCTTCAGCTTCCTATAGGAGCCGAGGAGTCATTCGTCGGCCTGGTCGACCTCATCGAGATGCATGCGATCTTCTTCAACGAGGACGACAGGGGCATCAGACCGACGATCGGCGAGATACCTGCCAACATGGCCGATGAGGCCGAAGTGCAGAGACAAGCGCTGATCGAGGTGGCTGCCGAGTACGATGACGCGCTCCTCGAGAAGTTCTTGGCCGAGGAACAGGTGTCGACGAGCGAACTCAAGGCCGCGCTACGTAAGGCCTGCTTGGATGCGGCAATCACGCCGGTGGTATGCGGTGCCTCCTTCAAGAACAAGGGTGTTCAGCCGTTGTTGGACGCCATTTTGGACTACCTGCCTTCGCCGATCGACGTTCCGGCTATCAGAGGTCACGATGTCGCGACCGGCGAGGAGGTCGAGCGTCCTGCCGATCCGAAAGCCCCGTTCTCTGCGCTCGCCTTCAAGGTCGTGACGGATCCCTACGTAGGCAGACTGACGTACTTCCGTGTCTATTCCGGAACGCTGAAGGCTGGCTCCTACGCGCTCAACTCCACCAGGGGGCACAAGGAGCGCATCGGTCGACTTCTGCAGATGCATGCCAACCATCGTGAAGACGTTCAGAGGGCCTTGGCGGGAGACATCGTCGCAGCAGTGGGACTGAAAAGCACTGCTACCGGCGATACGCTTTGCACCGAGGACTCAGCCGTTCTGTTGGAATCCATGGTCTTTCCCGAACCGGTCATCGACATCGCGATCGAACCGAAGACCAAGGCCGAGCAAGAGAAGCTCGGGGCATCGCTCGTGAAGCTTGCCGAGGAGGATCCGACCTTCCGCGTGCGAACCGACACCGAGACAGGCCAGACCATCATTGCCGGCATGGGCGAGCTGCACCTCGAAGTGATAGTCGATCGCCTGCTCAGAGAGTTCAAGGTGGGCGCCAACGTGGGTAGGCCTCAGGTAGCCTATCGTGAGACCGCTGGCAAGGAAGTCCATGACTTAGATGTGAGGTTCGTTCGCCAGACCGGTGGCCGCGGGCAATATGCCCACGTGGTCGTAAACATCGTTCCACAGCCGTCTGGCGTCGGTTACGAGTTCGAGAACAAGATCGTAGGCGGTGCCATCCCGAAGGAATACATCCCGGCTGTGGACAAGGGGATTCAAGGCGCCATCGAGTCCGGTGTCTTAGCAGGCTATCCGGTGGTTGACATCAAGGTTCAGCTGGTGGATGGCTCCTACCACGAGGTCGACTCTTCGGAGATGGCCTTCAAGGTAGCCGGATCGATGGCGATAAAGGAGGGCTTGCGCAAGGCCGCCCCGAAGTTGCTTGAGCCGATGATGTCCGTCGAGGTCGTAACTCCCGAGGAATTCATGGGTGATGTCATGGGTGACCTCTCGAGTCGGCGTGGCAACATCGAGGGCATGAAGTCGCGAAGCAATGCACAGGTAATCAAAGCTAAGGTGCCGCTGTCTGAGATGTTCGGCTACGCCACGGACTTGCGTAGCCGAACTCAAGGACGTGCCGCCTATACCATGCAGTTCGCATCGTACAAACCGGTTCCGAAGTCCGTTTCCGAAGAGATCGTCGCCAAGACTGGCGGCGACGTCGACGCATAGGAGAAGGGTATGGCAAAGAAGAAGTTCGAGCGGACCAAGCCGCATCTGAACGTGGGCACCATCGGTCACGTCGATCACGGGAAGACGACCCTGACCGCGGCGATAACCAAGGCCCTCGCCGAGAAGGGCA
>PWVH01000061.1 GCA_003563465.1 Coriobacteriaceae bacterium
ACGAATGTAGAGATGTCGGAACCCTGCATCGCGTACGATCTCGGGTCATCGCAGTGCATCGCTTCAACGAGCCAGGAACCGCCGTCCAGAGGCACGCTGACCCCAATGTCTTCGGCAAGTTCACGTGCACGCGCCAGGGAGAGCCTGCCCGACTGCTCGTCGACCAGGAAGACGGCAACGCTGGCCGTGCCTACGATGTGTCCCATCGCAGACAGGATTCCATCGAGCACCTGATCCAGACGCGATGACGAAGCCAGTAATTGCGAGAGATCATGCAGCGCGTTCAGGCGCAAGGCAATGGCATTGAACGCCGCAGCTAGGCGCCCAACCTCATCGGTGCGATCGCTTTGGAGCGGGCGGACGTAGGCGCCGGATACGGCTTCGAGAGCACGTTGTTCGAGGTCTGTCAGAGGTGCAACGAATCTGCGAGCCAGCACTCCTACAACCAGCAAGGTCATCAATCCACTCGCAAGCAAAGCGGCTACTGCCGGAGTGAGAGAACGGATCGTTGCCATCACTATCGATGAACGGGGTTCGATGATCGTAGCGCGCCACGACAGACCCTCGTAACCCTCGATATCGGCGTAGTGCCCCCAGGCGATAGACTCATCCACTGAAACCGCAGAGACGGTGCCTTCCGACTCATCCTCACCGGGCGTATAGACCACGCTTTCCTGCACCAGGCCGGAAGCGCCGACGCTGGAAACCAGGGCCGGGCCATCGCCCTCGACCAATAGGATCCATCTCCCGATATCCGGATCTGCGAAGCGGTCGACTGCGGGACGCAGGAAGCCCGACCGGACCCGCGCAACCATGACCAGGCCTGCATCCCCCTCCACGCCGCGGGCAACCCAAAGGCGAGCATCGGCCGGAGCCTCGCCGGTCTCGTAGTGGTATACGGGACGATCGAACAGGGCTCGCTCGACCACCGGATTATCCTCGACCGTGCTCGGCGCCCGGAAAGTCGGGTAGGCGCTTATCACGGTCCCGTCTCTTCTCACGAGCAGGAGCTGGTCGACATATTCGATACCCAAGTCGAATTGCGTGGCAAGAGCCGTCCGGTCCACCGCGCCCGTCTCGCTGTCGACCGCAACAAGTATGGCGCGACTTACAAGCCTGGCAGCGGGATCGAGTCGCAGGGCCATGTCGCCAACGAGCGCTTGGAGATACGCTTCGTGACGAGCACTTACCTGGTTGCGTGCAAGATCGTACACGCCGCCTAAGGCGGCCAAGCTCACGATGCTGACCGAGAGCATGGCCAGCACCAAAGTGAGAAGCGTAACGCTGGTGGCTAGGCTGTGCGCCCTGCTTGCCCGCCTGAGCATTCCGCTCTCACCGTTCCCTGAGTCCGATCATGTGTCCAGCAACATCCTAGAGTACCTATGGCCGGGCACCAACACTCCGCCGACTCAAAGCCCGCAAGATCACTCAGCAGGCACTGCGTCATAGCCGGTCGAGCGTACACTGGCGACGAGGTCTTCGACACTCGTAAGACCCGGGTCGAACATAACCGATGAAATGCCACTGGCGTAGTCCGTGCTCACCTCGGCGACACCCTCGATCTCGCCGAGTGTCATGTCTATGAGCATCGCGCACGAACCACAGTGCATACCGGTAGTCTTCAGGTGCACGGTCGTCATCTCAGCCATCGGTTCAATCTCCCTCCGTCGGCAAGGCCAGATCGCTGTTCAGCAGTCGGCCGCAGTTCGGACAAAGCCTCGACCCTTTGACGAGAGCCTGACCGCATTCCGTACACGTCAGTGATTCCGATTCTTGCGACACCCCACTTCGGGGACGAACCTCTAGGACAAGAAGTACGAGCAGAGCGATCATGCATCCCGCTACGAGTGGACCACTCGACCTCGAGCCGAAACCCGAAACACTTTGGCCCACACCGAGTATCACGGTCCCGATCGCGAAGACCGCCAGAACCAACACGCCAGCTACGACGACTCTGGTCGCTTTGTTCGATCGGGTCTTAGGCACTCATGCACTTCCTCGAGATGACCTGCGATTCACATGCTCCGGGCGGTGCAAGGCGTGTGCCAAGGAACAGGCCGCTCACAGCCCCAGTCGCTGCATCCGGGCCTCCAGGGTCTTTGCGGTCAGCCCGAGAAGCTTGGCCGCCTTAGGTGCGCTTCCACCTGCACGTTCGAGTGCTTGGCGAATCAGATCGAGTTCGACCTCCTCAAGGTCCACTCCCTCTTCCGGCAGGACGAATCCCTCGGAGGTGATAGGACACGCTCTCGTGTTGAGTCGAACCTCAAGGGGCAGATCTTCGACCTCTATCTTGTCTCCTTGAGACAGGATCACGATGCGCTCGATAGTGTTCTCTAGCTCGCGGATGTTGCCCGGCCACTGATAAGTCACCAGCACTTCCATCGCCTCCGACGATATCTTCTTCGCCCCAGCGTTGAACTTCTCCAGGAAGTGCGCGACCAGCAACGGTATGTCATCGGCACGCGTACGCAGAGGAGGCAAAGAGATCGGAACCACGTTCAGCCGGTAGAAGAGGTCCTCACGAAATGTGCCGTCAGCGATGAGCTGCTGCAGATCTTGGTTCGTCGCGGCCACGATACGCACGTCTACCTCGATGCTCCGCGTCCCTCCGAGGCGCTCGAACTGTCGTTCCTGCAAGACCCGCAAGAGCTTGACCTGGACAGCCGGGGATATGTCGCCCACCTCGTCCAGAAACACGGTCCCCGTGTTGGCCAGCTCGAACCGACCTGGTTTCGCGGTCACAGCTCCAGTGAATGCGCCCTTCTCGTAGCCGAACAGCTCGCTCTCGAGAAGCGTCTCCGGCAGTGCGCCCACACTGACCGAGACGAACGGCTTGTCGGCCCTGGCGGACAGGGTGTGGATGGCGCGCGCAACCAGCTCCTTGCCGGTTCCTGACTCCCCGTAGATCATCACGGTGGCATTTGTGAGTGCGACCTTTCGAACGTTCTCGATAACCTCGATCATCTTCGGGTCCGCAGCCACTATGCCCTCGACATCATACTCTCGGTCAAGCTCCTCGCGCAGACGCTCTACCTCGACTGCAAGGGTCCGCATCTTCAGCGCCTTGTTGATGGCAAGTTTCAGTTCCTCGAGATCGAACGGCTTCGTCAGATACTCGTCGGCGCCCGCTTTCATCGCCTCGACTGCCTGGACCACGTTGCCGTGCGCCGTGAGCATTATGATCGGAAACGTGCTCCCGCCGGCACGCAAGCGCCTCAACACCTCCATACCATCAGGCTTAGGCATTCTGTGATCGAGCACCATCAGATCGGGCTCGTCTTCGGCAACGGCCGACAGCGCTTCCTTGCCGTCGGTCGCTTGCTCCACCTCGAATCCTTCGGCACCGAGGGCTTCTGCAAGAACCCAGCGCATGTTCTTCTCGTCATCGACGACCAGTACGCGACCTTTCATTCGGGCTCCTCCGTCTGCTCTTGATCGATCGCGATCGACAGCGCGACCCTGAACGTCGTGCCATCGGGGCCGCTCTCCACTTCGATATGCCCATCGTGCTCGTCGACGATACGATGCACTATCGTCAATCCCAGCCCCGTGCCCTCGTCACGCGTCGAATAGAAGGGATCGAAGACCTTTCCGATCTCATCGGGTGAGATGCCCGGACCCGTGTCGCTTACCGAGGCCTCAACGAACACTCCCTTCCTTGCGAGGGTGAGAGTGATCGTGCCTCCCCCCTCTTCCATCGCCTGGACCGCATTGGTGATAAGGTTCAAGAAGACCTGCTTGAGCTGATCCGGATCGGCCATCACTCTTGGCAGACGGCTTTCGAAGCGCTTCTCTATCGTCACGTTCGACTGATCCGCGAAGCGTCCGGTGAAAAGGATTACGTCCTCGAAGACCGCGACCGGATCGGCGGGTACCATCGTGGGCTTGCTCGGCCGGCCGAAGTCCAGCAGCGCCTTGATGACCTTATCGAGCCGGTCGATCTCCTGCTTTATGACCTCGGCCGCATGATGGATACGGGTCTCATCGCACTCGGCATCCTCGAGGAGTTGGACACTCGCCCGAATCACGCCGAGGGGGTTGCGCACCTCATGCGCAACCCCTGCGGTAAGCTCGCCCATCGCCGCTAGCCGATCCGCGCGTATCAGTTGTTCGGTCAGCGTCTTGATCTCAGACACGTCCTCTATGGTCACGACAGCGCCCAAGATGCGCCCGCCCACCGCACGCATCCGAGAGGTCGTCGCCTGCACGTGGATCTCGCGCCCGGCCTCGGTCACAACCGTAGTCTCGCGCATCGTCAAAGGAATGCGTCCGGAGAGGACCTTCTGCATATCAGCCTGTAAACCTCCATCGTCGCTGAAGAGCGCTCCGATGCTCCTCGGTACCATCTCGTGCTCCGACATTCTGAGGAGACGTTCGGCCGCCGGATTGACTGTCGTCACGGATGCATCTGGACCTACCGTGAGCACTCCTGATGTGATCGAGCGCAGAATCGACTGCGTGTAGTCCTGGATGTTGATGAGCTGGATGGCTCGCTCCTCGAGTTTCGTATAGGCTTCCTCAAGCCGTTGGCTCACATGACGAAGATCCGAGGTCTTGCGTTCCTCCATGTCGCGCAACCCCCCGAACAGCAAGCCGATGACCAGATACATCAAGACCTCTAAGCTGTCGTCGATTCTCCGCCCAGTCATGTCTCCTATCGTGACCTGAGCGTTGACCACGAAGGGAACCGCCGTCACCAATGCCGCCGCGGCACCGCCCCTCTTTCCGAAGACGAATGCAGCGTAAAGGATCGGAACGTAGTACATACGACGGTAAAGCGTCTGAACGAACACGGCTTCCTGCGTAAGGTGCGCATAGAAATGCAGTGTAGCCACCACCGCCAACATGGCCGCTACGATGATTCCCGAGCGAAGGGCCTGTTTGCGGCCCAGGTAGGTCGTATCTTCGGCCGTCCCGGTCTTCTTGCTCAACGGCGTCTCCTTGCCCAAGATGCCTCGATTCCAAGCTCCTCGCGGTACTTGGCAACCGTGCGCCGTGCGACCGTCACGCCCTCTTGGGACAGCATGTCAGCGAGCTTCTGATCGGAGAGCGGCTTTTCTGTGTTCTCTTCGCGCACTAGCTCCTTGAGACGCTGCTTGATGCTCGTCGAGGCCACATCGATACCGGTGTTCGTACGGTAGCCGCCCGAGAAGAAGTGCTTCAGCTCGAAGAGGCCGTAAGGGGTCGCCATGTACTTCCCTGTGACTCCTCGGCTGACGGTTGAGAGGTGAACTCCGAGTTCGACAGCGACGTCCTCAAGACGAAGCGGTCGCAAGATTCCCCTTCCATCCTCGAAGAACTCGTTCTGAACCTCAAGGATGATGCTGGTGATCCGGCTGACGGTATCCTTGCGCCTGTCCACGTTCCTTATGAAGCTCTCCGCCGAGCGTATCTTGTCTTTCAGGTAGCGTCTCGTCTCGTCGTCGGTGCCGGATTCGGAACGCAGCATCGAGCGGTAGCGGGGACTGACGTGCAAAGTCGGAACGAACTCGTTGTTGGGTATTATGAGCCACTCATCACAGAATCGGCGCATCGTGACGTCTGGCACGATGTAGCCTGGCGAAGGACCGGGTGAGTATGCACCTGCAGGCCGAGGGTTCAACGATCGCAGCAGTTCCACGACACGCCGAACCTCAGCCTCGTCCACCTGCAGTTCACGGGCAACCTTGCGGAAGTGACTCGCGGCGACATCCTCGAAGTGCTCGGTCACTACTACCTCGAGCAGCGGTTCTTCCAGCCCCAAATGCTCCATCTGGATGCGCAGCGCCTCTACCAAGCTCCTTGCGCCAACACCCGGAGGATCCAGCTGCTGGACCATCCGCAGACCTTCTTCCGCTTGCTCCACAGTGGTTCCGGCAAGCTCGGCTACCTCGGCACAATCCCCCTTGAAAAAGCCGTCTACATCCAGCAGACCGATAATCACCCGTGCTGCCCGCATGACCTCGGGACCCAAATCGAGCATTGCGAGCTGCTCCTCGAGATACTCCGAAAGACTCGGAATCCTGCTGACGTAGTCCTCGGCGTTTACGGCCTCCAAGTTGGGATCCCTTGGAGCGCTGTAGGTCACCGAGTCCAGCTCCTCGTACATATCCAGCCATTCGTCCCAGGCGCGTTCTTCTTCGAAGTCCTCGCGACGCACGTCCTCGCTCTCGACCGGCCCGATGTCAGACTCCTCGACCTCGAGGACGGGATTCTCCAAGAGTTCCATCTCTATGGCTTGCTGGAGCTCGGCGATAGGCATGGCGAGGATACTCAACCCCTGATAGACCTGGGGCGAGAGGGTGACCTTCTGTTTGACTTCTGTCCTTTGCCCGAGCTCCACGACTAACCTCTTCCGGTGATTCGAGCCGACCCGTGCGAAAGCGGCGCGCCTAGCAAAGAATATACCACCCTGGAAGAGCAACTTCACGGCAGGTGCCGCAGGTCAGCCCGCTGGCGGCACGGCGAAAGGCTGAGCCGGTTCAGCAGGAGCAGGCGCTTGAACGATGACGATCGCCCCGAGTACGAACGCCGCGCCCAAGAGCTGAGTAGTCTCGAAGGACTCGCCGAAAACGCCGTATGCTGCGACGCCCGCGATCACGGGCTCCAGAGTCGCCACTATGGTGGCGCGTGTCGGATCGACATAATGGAGTGCCTTCAAGAATGCTGCAAAGGGCACGACGGTACTCACCACTGATATCCCTACCACGGCTGCCGTAGAAGACCATGAATCGAAAGCTCTTATGATTCCCGCTGGCCCGCCCACATATAGCATCCAGAACCCACTCGCGAAGCCAAGGCCGTAGACAAGCAGTGTCCACGGCGAGAAATGCGGGACCGCGTATCTGCCCATGAGCGAATAGCCAGCGAACAACACTGCCGCAGTAAGACCCCAGGCGATGCCGGCTCTGCTCACGATAAGCCCCCCCTGACCGAGCGCACCGACCACCAGTGCACAGCCGCCGACAGAAAAGACCACTCCTACCGGCAGGGTCCATGTTAGTCGCTCGCCGAGGAAGATCACCGAGACCAGGAGCACGATCACGGGAGCCAGATACTCCAGTAAGATCGCCGTGGCGACGTTCGTATGTGAGATGGTCTTGAAATACGCAAGGTGTACAGCCGCAAGCCCCGCAACACCGAACACAGCCAAGAAAGGCAGTCTTCTCGGGTCGATACGCAACGCTTGTCGACGTCGGAAGAGCAGATAGACCAAGAGTACCGCGAAGGCGGTCACTGCTCTGGCACCTGCGAGCACGACCGGATCTACGACGGTTTCGGAAGGCGACACACGCCAAAGGGCGGTCTCGGGACCGGCAGACGTGAAGAGCCACTTCGCAGTTAGGCCGCCACCGGCCCAGCATATCGCCGCCAACACGGCGAGCAAGTAGCCGCCACTCCTTGCGGGAAGACGCTTCCCAAGAATCACGCGAGCCCGACATCCGTCTCCCGCTCAGTCTTGGCAACTTGATAGGCATCGAGCGGTTCGAGATGCGCTACGACGTCTACTACCTGAGCGAAGTGCTCACATACTACCCTTTCCACAAGCTCGGCAACCGCATGCCCTTCCGAGACAGTGGCTTTCGATTCTACCTGTACGTGCAGGTCGACATAGACTTCAGACTCCGAACCACGTGTCCGCACTTGATGACAGCCGAGCACTCCAGGCACGGAGTTGACAACCGAACAAACTTCCGCCGGGTCTATGCGCGCAGCGTCGGAAAGCGTGGTGGAGGCGTGCTTGAGGACATCGATTGCAGCGTACGCGATGGCCGCTGCAACCAAGAGCGCGATGATGGGATCGGCGGCCGGATATCCCAGTCGCACGGCGATCAGACCCCCGATCACTCCACAGCTGACCATCACGTCGCTTGCCGTATGACTCGCATCTGCTACGAGCACTTCGCTGCCGAGTCGTTTGCCGGCTCGTCTTTCGTAGAGAGCCACGGCGACGTTGACCGCTAGAGTCGTCAACATCACAGTGAAGGACACCCGGTCTACGCGCGGAGGCGGACTTCCTGCCAGCAGACGCGCTATAGCCGCGCTCGCAACGGTATAAGCTGCTATGCCGAGCATCGCGCCTATAGCAGCCGAAGCATAAGTCTCGTACTTGCTGTGACCATACGGATGATTGCGGTCTACCGGGCGCGAAGCCAGACTCAGGCCTATCAAGCCCACGACATTGGAGGCTCCGTCGAACAGAGAGTGAAACCCGTCGGCCTGCATCGAAATCGAACCGCTGATGAAGCCCCATAGGAGCTTGGCCGAAGCCACACTCAAGTTGAGTACGAGAATGACGCCCAGGATGCGTCGGATTCGCGTCGTTCGCTCTTCAGGCTTACCATCTTCAGAGGTCTTGCGGTATCCCACGCACACCTCCCGCCCTTGCGCGCTATACCCCCCCGGGGTATCTTCTACCCGGACCGTGATTGTTGATGATACTCCACCCCACACGCGAGGTGAACCGCGATGATGCAGAGTATGGGTCCTCTTGATACCGATTCGGAAAGAACGCGGATACTGAACCGCTTGCGCAGACTCGAAGGACAGGTCCGAGGCCTTCAGACAATGATCGAGTCTAAGAAGGATTGCGACGAGGTGCTCACGCAGATCATGGCAGCCCAGTCAGCCTTCAAGCAGATCGGCCTGCACATAGTCGTCCACTCGATGAGACGCTGCCTGGAGGAGAATCGGGATTTGAGCCGTGACGAGATGATCGACGATGCCATTGCGATCTTTCTCAAGTACTCCGCCTGCACAAGATGAAGCCGAAAGACCAGGTGCTCACCGAACCGCGTCGTCAACTATGTTCACCACGGTTTCCTCGATCTCGGCGGCGACCTCGTCAAGACGGTGCTCAGGATAGACGGCGCTGAAGATCGTGGGGCGTAGGGCCGCTACGACAACGGCACCATCCTCTTCATACACGTTTATCCGACAAGGAAGCACCAGCGAAAGAGGTGTGCCTACATCCTCCTCGGCTGGACCGACCTCCATTATAACGAGGGGGCGAATCGTGAAGCCCTTGGCAACTACCGTTCCTCCGATATCGTACTTGCGCTGCACAAAGAAACCGTGATCACAGACAGCCTCTTCTACGGCAGAAAGCGTGTCGAAGAAGCCCCTGTTACCGCACCGTTTGTAGGCGTAGTCCACCGGGCACTCCCCGTTCGTTGCCTCTCTCACGAGACCCTTCCTCGTCAAGCTGATGCGATTCTGCAATTCCAGATAATGACTCGGCAATGCAACCACCTCTGGCATTCTCTCTCAAATATGAGGTATCGGCATCAGCCGCATTAAATGAAGATACCCCCTGGGGTATCTGCTGTTCGCCAATACCCCTTCCGGACTTCTCAGGTATCATCGGTTCGTCGGGTTCGGTGAGAGGACTCCCTCGATGCTCCTGGTTCTGTGGGCCGGTCTCGTCGGCGCGTCTCTCGTTGCCGGCGCCTCTTTCGCAGGCCTTCTCAGCACTGTGCGCGAAAGAGAGTCGCTTGCGGTTTTGGCATGCACTTTCGCTGTCGCAGCGGGGGCTCTCTGTCTGAACGCAATCATCCAGACCTACCACGCTCCGAGTGCCATACTCGCCGCTGGCTTGATAGTACTTGGCTCGCTTGTGGGCGGTTACGGTCTCGTCGCTGCCCTTCTCGGATACCTGAAGCACGAACCCGAGCACGTTCATCTGCCCGATCCAGGCAATCCTCCTCGTATCCTTGCGCTGCTCTTGGCAGAAGTCGAGCCCGAGAAGTACGAACCGGCCTTTGCGAAACACCGTCTCACTGAAATGGCCGAGGCGGGGGTCTCTGGGACGAACATGATCATTACCCCGATCCTCTTCGCAGCGCTGAAGGCAAGGTACCGTGCTGCCGGTGGAAGCAGCCCGGAGCTTGCTCAGGCACGCTCTATTGTCGAGAAAATCGAGGCTATGCTCGACAACGATGAGTTCGTAGGTCCGCTTCTAGTACGATGTCTTGACGGTACCTCGTTGCCTAACCTAGTGAGTGCGGCTGCCCAGAGCGGATACCGCGGAGTGGTCTCTGCAGGTGTGGATGTCGGCGAGTCATACGGCATCGACCGCGAGAAGTGCGGAGTCGACGCGCTTCGGCTTGACGAGTCCGATTTCCCCGTCGTCTATGCGCAGCCGCTCTGGGCCTCCGACCGCCTTGCCGAAATGGTCGCAGACCGGATACTGGCTGTTGCAACGGAACCCCAACGTACCGGAGTGGCCCTGGTGCTGCACGGGCAACCTGCAAAACGGGAGCGAACTCACTCCGTCTTCGACGTACATGAGAGCGCTTTCGCAAATCGGATACGTCTACTTATCACCGAAGCCGGAATCGATTCTGAGCGAATACGCCTGTGCTGGGCCGATTGGATCGAGCCAGGAATAGCCACGACAGTCCGCCACCTTGCAGCCCTGGATTGTGCACGGGTGCTGGTCGTGCCTTGTTGCCATCCTTTCGAGAACCTGAACACCCTGCTCGACTTCCCGGTCGAGATCAAGCGAGCGCGGGTACCAGACAGCGTTCATGTAGTGCAGCTGTCTCCCTGGAAGGACGATCCTTCACTTGCCGGGGTCCTGGTGGAAGCGATAGAGAACGTCTCTCGAGAGATCGCCGGAACGGGGAGCTGAGACCGCTCGAGCTAGTTGTGTGCGGTCTTACAGCGATCCCAGTTGAAGGCCTGCTGGCGACGGATCTGCGGGAACCTGAACGCGTACCGCAACGCAATAGAAAGGCCACCGCTTCCGGTCTCCGCGTGCGTTTCCAGACGGTCAATGCTTGCGCGCAGATCTTCGGCGCTCTTGCCGCGAAACACGGTGAAGCCCTTGCCTACGCCTCTCAGCACATGAGCGTCGGAGCCACCTGTTGCGGCTATGCCCTGCCCACCGGCAAACATCTTGGCCGCTGCCCGGTTCGCATACACCAAGAACGGCATCGAGTTGTACACCTCGAGTGCATGGAAGGCAAGATCGGAGATTCCCGAACCGAGCGATCCCATACCGAACGGGCCAAAGATCCCTTTGCTGGAGAAGGGGTGAGGAATGATGGCTATGCCACCCTGCTCGTTGATGCGGTTCAAGGTTTCGACCACGCTCAGGCCAGCCGGAACATGCTCCTCGATGAATAGCCCTATGATATGCCCGGAGCTAGACGATATCTCCTCGCCTACAACGACCTCGAAGTCGTACATGTCCTCGAGGGACTTGGCGAACAGAGAACCTTCCATGGTGTTGTGGTCGGTTATGGCGATGACGTCCAGATCGGTCTTCTCCTGGACGTGATCCATTATCTCGGGAATCCTGGCAAGTCCGTCACTGTGGTTGCTATGGATATGTAGATCGGCCTTGCCACTAACATCGTTCAATGCGACTTCCTTCCGGGATGCACAGTCAAAAGGTCAGTCTCTTCCGCTCGAAACCAGTGCAACATCCGTGCCGCTGCGAAGAAGACCTCGCGGCACAGTGTAACCGTCGACACGGCAAAGGGGAAACACCGCTTCGTCCTTCCCAGCGGTTGAGGCTCCTAAGCATGTTCGGAAGCCCAAGCGCCGAGGCGGGCCACTCCCTCGGCCAGGCGTTCTAGTGAGGTCGCGTAGCTGATACGCAGAAACCCCTCCCCACCGGGGCCGAAATCCACCCCAGGAGCCAGAGATACGAGCGCTTCTTCGAGAATGCGGCGCGAGAGCTCCAGCGAGTCCGAGCCCCACGCCGTGGCGTCCGCGAAGACGTAGAATGCACCCGTGGGCTCGCTGACTACACTCAGCCCGATGCCGCGAACCGCCGGCACGAGATAGCGTCGGCGCTCGTCATAGGTCCGACGCATACGTGCGACCTCGGACTGCGCCTCGGCGAGTGCCACGGTACCTGCTGCCTGAACGAAATGGTTCGCACAGAGAAAGAAGTTCTGCTGGATCTTCTCACATGAGCGGACGAACAGCCTGGGTGCAATCAGGTAGCCCAAGCGCCAGCCGGTCATCGCATATGCCTTCGAAAAGCCGTTCAGAACGAAGGCCCGATCCGTGAACTCGAGAATCGAGCGGCTGCGACCGGAGAAATCCAGCCCGTGATAGATCTCGTCGCTCACAATCCAAAGACCATGCTCCTCTGCGATGCGCGCGAGCTCGGAAAGGTCATCGGCAGGCAATACGGTACCGGTTGGATTGCACGGCGAGTTGATCATGATCGCACGCGTGCGAGGAGTTATCGCGGCTCGCACTTCTTCCGGACGGAAGCGGAATCCCTCCTCGGCGCGCACCCTGGATGCGACCGGCACACCTCCGAGGAAGTTCACGTAGTTCGGATAGGCCGGATAACACGGATCGGAGACAATCACCTCATCCCCGGGATCCAACAGTGCCCCAAAAACAAGCAACATAGCAGGTGAGGTCCCTTGTGTGACCACTATGTCGGCAGGGTCTACGCGAACTTCGTAGGCCACAGCAAAGTGCCGGGAGATTGCCTCTCGCAGTGATGGCAGGCCCGCAGACTGCGTGTAGCCGGTATCCCCATGCTCCATCGCATCCTCGGCTGCACGCATGACCAAAGCAGGTGTGGGAAGGTCAGGATCGCCGATCTCCAGGCGCACCACGTCGTGCCCAGATGCCACGAGTTCCTTGGCACGCGCAACGACGTCCATGACCACGAAAGGGCGAATGGCCTCGGCACGCTTAGACACGCGAGCGGACACGGTATCGTCCGGCTTTCCTACTTCATCCATGCCGTCACGCTCTCGCACGGTAATGTTCCATCAGCGCCTTGCCCATCACTTCTAGCCTGCGCAGATCTGGAAACCCGATCTCTCGGGTAAGGGTGATCTCGTGAGGAGGAGCGGGATTGTAGACGAGTCCGAACTCTTCGGCGCGGTCCCAAAGATCCGTCCCCGGCAACACGTGCAGCGTAGACATCTGCAAGCGACCTGGATCCAGCCCGGCGATGAAGTCCATTCCCGAAATGACGTCGTCGGGCCTGTCGCCCGGAAGCCCTACGATCAGGTCGCACTCCACGGCGATGCCTTCAGCCTTGAGCGCCTCCACACCCGAAACGAACCGCTCGCGATCGAACCGGCGCCGACAGGCCTCGAGCGCGGCAGTACCCGTGCTCTGAGGACCGGTTTCCACCGAGATCACCCCTGCTCGACGCAGCATAGCTGCTTCTTCAGCGCCGACTCGCTCTATGTCCACCTCGATCGTGTGCAGGCCTATCCCTCTTCTGGCATGCGGCTCCATAAGCGCTGTCAACCATTCCAGACGCTCGCGAGTCAGATTGAAGATGGGATCGATGAAAGTGAACGTCCGCACTCCTGGAGCCGATGCGACTGCCGCTACCTCTGCCTCGACGCGTTCTTGCGAGAACGACCGGATGCGACCGAAGCCCTTACCCTCGTAGCAGTAACCGCAGCGCTGAGGGCACCCTCTGTAAGTCTCGATATAGGCGACGCCATCCAGGGGCTCCAGAGCCCCACTCAGGTACGGCGAAGGAAGGGCGTCGAGATCGGGGATGAGCGCGCGATCCGGTGCCGAGACGATCTTGCCGTCTCGACGTGCAGTGACGCCCTCTACCCTCCCAGGCGACCGTCCCTTCGACAGCGCGAGCAGCAGCTCCGCGAAAGCCTCTTCTCCTTCGCCACGAACCACCGCATCGACGGCAGGATTCTCGTCGAGAACCTCCTCGGCGATGGGACCGACCTCCGGCCCACCGAGCACGATGTAGACATCCGGAAGAACAAGGCGTAGGAATCGACATGCGTCATAGACGGCACGCGCGTTCCAGCACATCACCGAGAAGCCGATCACGTCGGGCTCCATCCGGCTCAGACGGTACGTCACCCACCAGGGATCCGTCTCCGCCTCCAGATCGAGCGTCACGAACCCTGCCACTCCCGCCAAACTCGGTTCCGACTGCGCATAGGCACGCACGTAGCCCAGTGCAAGCGACCGATGCTCGCCGATGTTCAGTGCCACCAGTGCAACTTTGAGTATGGGTGCTCTCATGAGACGCCGCCCTGTGGCTGGAGGACATCGTTAGCATGGAGCACACATGGACCTAGTGATTCCGGTCCTATGCCACTGATAGCCACCCAGACCCCGTTCACCGTCCCGGTATCACAGGCTGCGCACAGCCATTCGCTTGCAGCAGCCGAAACCATGTTCGGAGGGCACGCCAGCTCCACGCTGGACATCCCCGCCTTGGCGAGCACGGCGACTATGCCGGGCGACTCCTGCAGCGTGTGCCGGCAGATAGGTACCCGACCTCTGAGGGCGAAACGGACGCCCTCAGCTTCGGCCGCAGCCCGCACCTTCGCGATTCCGGCGAGTGCGGCATCGAAGGACCCGGCCAAGCCTGAGAGCTCGTCGTGAGAACCATTCGATCCTCCCAACATCTCCACTTCCACGAAGCGCACGCCTGCTGAGATGTATTCGGACGCGGTGCCGCCCTGGGCCAACGCCACACCAGAGGTCCGCAATCCGACTCTGGGAAATCCTGACCGGACTGCATGAGTGACGATTCCGTGAAGATCCGGATGGTCGAAGGGCTCGGGACCGCATAAGAGAAGTGTGGGGGCAGGGCCGGCAGCATGTGCCCGGTCCAGATCATCTTTGACCGCTGCGGCGGCAAGGTAGGAGGTCTCCGTCGGGCGTCCGCATCGTCTGCAGGCAACGGCTACCCCATTGCCCAGCGACACGTGCTGCATTCCAAGCAACCTGCACACCTCCAAACTTGACACAACCTACCCGAACAGGATAGCCGATGAAGACACCGTACCGTCTGTCTGGCGAGTTGCCACTGAACATACACCGTGACACCATAGCATCGGCTTCCTCGGCGAACGGATCTTCCGATGTCTCCATCACTCGAAGCTCCTCAGGGGCAACGTACCTCGTTGCCTGCCTACGTGACCATCGCGATCGTCGTGCTGGCTGGGCTCGTCAGTGCCCGAATCGTCTATGGCTACCTGCTCTTCCACTCCTTGGTGGAGGTGTTCGCCATCGCTGTCGCGGCAGGCACCTTCATGATCATCTGGAACCTCAGACGTTTCTTCGATACCGGCTACCTTATCGTACTGGGCATCGCTTACTTCTTCTCCGCTTGCGTGGACACGCTGCACACGTTCGCCTATAGCGGTATGAATGTGTTTCCCGAAGCGACTACCGACCTGCCGACACAACTGTGGCTGATCGCGCGCTATATCCAGGCCGCAGGCCTCCTGCTCGCGCCGATATACGTGCGAAAAAGGGTGTCGCCTGCTGCTGTCTTCTGGTCCTTCGCTGCTGTTACCGCAGCCTTGCTCGCATCACTTCTGGCTTTCGACATCTTCCCCTCCGCATTCGTGGAGGGTGTTGGTCTCACGCCTTTCAAGATATGGAGCGAGTATCTCATCTCTGTGGCCATGGCCCTCGGGCTGGTAGCAGTGTGGTACCACCGC
>PWVH01000022.1 GCA_003563465.1 Coriobacteriaceae bacterium
GGCTCGCGCCTCGGAAGGTCTGCCCATCGACATATTCGCCTCGCGAGATACCGATCTAGAGACTCGCGCGAGGCAAGCCGGCGTCAAGGACGTTTTTCCGTACGTGCTGACATTCAAGCGGTTGCTCACGAAGACGAAGTGCGCCGAGGAGATGCGCGAGATGATGCAAGTGCTTGCCGAGGCTTACCGGCACCCGGTGGACATCGAGTTCACCGTGAACTTCCTCACTGACGAGGACTACCGGATCAACTTGTTGCAATGCAGGCCGTTCCACTTTTCCGACAAGCTTACCCACGTGCAGTCACCGGGCCGGATTCCGGTGCAAGACATAGTCCTGCAGACCACCGGTCCTATCATCGGACCGAGCCTTGCCACCGAGGTCGACCGCATCGTCTTCGTGGTGCCCGAGAAATACGGAGAGCTGCCCACATCCGAGCGCCACGAGGTGGCACGCCTGATCGGCAAGATCACCAACCATCCGGAGCGGCTGCAGACGACGATACTTATCGGGCCGGGCCGCTGGGGCACGAGCATGCCCGAGCTGGGGATCCCGGTGACGCTCTCGCAGATCAAGAACACCTCGGTGCTTTGCGAGGTAGCCAAGATGCATGAGGGTCTGACGCCGGACCTCTCTCTCGGCACGCATTTCTTCAACGACCTGGTCGACCTCGAGATCCTCTACATGGGCGTATCTCCCGGGCGGTCGGGCTCGATCCTTAACGCCGAGGTGTTAGAGCAGTGTCCGAACCGGCTCGAAGAGCTGGTTCCAGACGCCGCGGAGCAGGCAGACCTGATCCGCGTGATCGACTCGGCCGACCTCGGGGGGCGCTACATCTTCCTTTGGGCCGACATGCTCGAGCAAGAGGGCGTCATCTATCTCTCGGATGTCTGCGCGGTCGGCTCGGAGAAGGCCTGAGGAGGCAGAAACTGGCGCTGGCGTTCGCGTCGGTTTACCATACCGGCACAAGTCGCCTGCAGCGCCATCGGAGGAAAGCCATGTCGGAGAGCACATCGGAGCTCGTCGAACAGATCGCGGCCAAGAACCCCGGAGAGCCTGAGTTCATGCAGGCCGTGGCCGAAGTGGTCGAGTCTTGCGCGATGGTCTTGGACCGCCATCCGGAATACCGCCAGGATAAGACCGTCGAGCGTATGTCCGAGCCCGAGCGCGTCATCATCTTCCGCGTGCCCTGGCAAGACGACAATGGCGACTACCAGGCAAACCGCGGTTTCCGCGTCGAGTTCAACAGCGCCCTCGGTCCGTACAAAGGCGGCCTGCGCTTTCATCCTTCGGTCAATCTCTCGATCTTGAAGTTCCTCGGCTTCGAGCAAGTCTTCAAGAATGCGCTCACAACCTTGCCCATGGGTGGCGGCAAGGGCGGGTCGGATTTCGACCCGAAAGGCAAGAGTGACGGCGAAGTCATGCGCTTCTGCCAGAGCTTCATGACCGAGCTTTCGCGCCACATCGGGCCCGACACCGATATACCGGCCGGCGACATCGGCGTTGGCGCCCGCGAGATCGGCTTTCTCTTCGGCCAGTACAAGAGGTTGCGCAACGAGTTCACGGGCGTGCTCACGGGCAAGGGTCTGGACTGGGGCGGCTCTCTGATTCGTCCGGAGGCCACCGGGTACGGCCTTGTATACTTCGCGGCCGAGATGCTTGCGACGCGCGGCGAGGACTTCCGCGGCAAGAGGTGTCTGGTGTCTGGCGCCGGCAACGTGGCCCAGTACGCCATCGAGAAGATCTTGGACCTGGGCGGCACGGTCGTGACCGTGTCGGATTCGGGAGGGTTCGTGCACGACGACGCCGGCATCGACCGAGCCAAGCTCGCCTACGTCTCAGAGCTCAAGAACGTCTACCGAGGACGTATCAGCGAATACGCCGAGAAGTACTCGAGCGCGGTCTATACGCCGGTCGATCCCAATCTCGATCGCAACCCGCTTTGGGACGTGAAGGCCGACTGCGCATTCCCGTGCGCGACGCAAAACGAGATCAACGGCCTCGATGCGGCAAACCTCCTGGCTAACGGCGTCATGCTGGTCGGGGAGGGTGCCAACATGCCGTCGACAACCGAGGCGATCAGGCAGTTCGTGGATGCGGGGATCCTCTTTGCGCCCGGCAAGGCTGCCAACGCCGGCGGCGTGGCCACTTCCGGTCTGGAGATGGCGCAGAACAGCATGCGCCTGAACTGGTCGCGCGAAGAGGTCGACTCGCGTTTGCAGACCATCATGAAGAACATCCACACCGCGTGCGTCTCGGCCGCCGAGGAGTACGGGACGCCTGGCAACTACGTCAACGGCGCCAACATCGCGGGCTTCCTAAAGGTCGCTGGCGCCATGAGGGACCAGGGCCTGGTTTAGGGGCCGGCCCGGAGTCCGGTAGTAGGCGCGGATCTCCAGATCATTCAGCTCGTCTGCCTGGCAGAGCGCGCGGGGGCTCATGCCTGCAGGCTTCAGAGCCGATACCCCGACTGTGGCGCCAAGAAGGGCGATTGCAGTGAGGCGAGGACGAAATCGCCTCCCGGCGGGGGAGTCCGATGGTAGTCAGCAGCACAGAACGACGCGGTTTCTCGAGGCGCAGGCTTATGCTCGCGGCGCTCCTCGTCAGCATCTGCGCTGTTTGTTTGACTGGATGTGCCGTCGTGACCGATCAGTTGGCCCGAGCCACTACCTCAGCATCTGCCGAACCAGAAAGGCAGCCACGAGAGCAGATCCTCGGAAGATGGCGGTGCAACCGTTCTACGATTATCGGCGACAATCAGCAGACAGGAGTGGAGCTGGTCTTTCTCGACGATGGCACTTTTCGGTACATGCGTCCGGGCGAGGAGTCAACCCGAGAAGGCACTTACCGTCTGAGTCGCGATGGCACGTTGATTCAGATCTGGTATACCAGTCGAGCCGGCTGCCAGACTCTAGATGTCGAACTCGAGGGAGACGCACTGTTGATGAGAGGTGCGGCCTACGACAGGGATCGCGGCTGGTTGGAGTTCGAGAACGAGTACTTTCGAATCGACTAGAACGCAAAGTCCGTGGCGCTGGCGCGCAGTTAAGAGAGGGCGCGCGCCTTTGCCGTAAGCCAACGCTAGCCGAGAAGAAGACACCCCCGGCACATTCGTACCGGAGGTGTCTCATGCGGTTCGAATCGATGTCTACTTGATGAACCCACCGTCTGCGACGTATTGCTTGCCGGTGGTGTAGGACGACTCATCGGAAGCCAGGAACAGCACCAGATACGCGATCTCTCTCGATTCTCCGTAGCGCCCGAGCGGAACCTGCTGCTCGAAGCCGGTAAGCACTGCCGAGGGATCGTCCGGGCTGAACTGTCCTTCGATCGAACGCATCATCCGCGTGTGAATCGGCCCCGGATGCACGGAGTTGACGCGGACTCCAGCTTCTGCCGCCTCGAGCGCTGCCACGCGGGTCAATCCGACGACCGCGTGCTTGGTGGCAACGTAGGGCCCTAGTCCGGGAAAGCCGATCAAGCCGGCAACCGAAGAAGTGTTGATGACCGATCCAGACTTCTTCTCCATCATGACGGGAAGCACATGCTTGAGTCCCAGCCAGACGCCACGTACGTTGATGCCCATGATCCGGTCGAAGTCCGCTTGTTCGACAGCGGTCAACGGGCCGGCCTTGCCCTCTATACCTGCGTTGTTGAAGAACACATCGATGGTGCCGAATGCGTCGAGCGTCTTTTCCACGTACATCTTGGTCTGGGATTCATCGGAGACGTCGGCCTTGATGGCGATGATCTCGCCGAGGCTTCCGAGCTCCTCGACCGCCTCGTTCAACTCGTTCTCGGCGATGTCGACGATCGCGACCTTGGCGCCCTCTTCTAGAAAGAGCCTTGCGGCTTCCTTGCCGATGCCTTGCGCGCCACCAGTGATTAATGCCGCCTTGCCTTCTAGCCTGCCCATCAGTGCCCCCTTCTTGTCGTTTGAAAGGGATCAAGCGGGGCCATATTCCTTCACCTGGCCCCGCGCCCCTTCCATCCATGAGAGTATTATGCCCACTGATGGACTCAAATGAAGACCGCGTGCGGGCCTGCGATCCGACCGAGCTCGGGAGAAGAGACGATGACTTTTGTAGCCGCTTTCCGGAACCGCTTGCCGCAACCGATTCCAGACAACCGATTCTTCTGTAGCCGAAGGAGTGGTCGATGATGGCGCACGAACCGACCTGGCGACCCTA
>PWVH01000002.1 GCA_003563465.1 Coriobacteriaceae bacterium
CGACCCGGATCATGCCACGCGCGACCTCTTCGAAGCCATCGAGCGTGGCGAGTACCCCTCATGGACGCTCGAGATGCAGATCATGCCGGCCGCCGAGGCCGAGCGGTACCGCTACGACGTCTTCGACATCACCAAGGTCTGGCCGCACGCGGACTATCCGCCGATCACCATCGGCCGCCTCGTGCTCGACCGGAATCCCGAGAACTACTTCGCCGAGGTCGAGCAGGCTGCCTTCAACCCAAGCAACTTCGTGCCCGGCATCGCGCCCTCGGCCGACAAGATGCTCCAGGCGCGCTTGTTCAGCTACCACGACACACATCTGCACCGCCTCGGCCCGAACTACCACCTGCTGCCGGTCAACGCCCCCAAGCACGCTCCGATGACGAGCTACCAGCGTGACGGCGCCATGCGCTTCGACGACAACGGCGGTGCGGGACCGAACTACTGGCCCAACAGCTTCGGTGGCCCGGCTCCCGATCCGAGTGCAGCCGACCCTGACGTGCCGCTTGCCGGAGTCACCGGGCGCACGGAGTATCCGCATCCCAACGATGACTTCGAACAAGCCGGGGTGCTCTACAGCGTCGTCATGACGGATGAGGATCGCGACCATCTGGTGAGCAACATCGTCGGTCATCTGAGGAAGGCGCAGGAGCGTATCCAGCTACGACAGTGCGCCGTCTTCTACAAGGCGCATCCCGAGTATGGTTCTCGCGTCGCCGAAGGCGTCGGTGTGGACGTCGCCCAGGTCGAGCGACTCGCCGGCCTTTCCGCCGAGGAGCGTGCGGCCGCTACGGCCAAGTGAAGGATAGACGCAGGAATCGCTCGATTCGTGAGCTGAGTCCCTCGGAGACTGGCTTGCCTAAGAGGGCTTGCCCGAGCTTGACATCGACCGGATAGCTGGCAGGCCTGCCCGGCCCGGCCGGTGTATGCCCATCGCTGCCCGGGGGTAGTAATCTCCTGTTGGTAGGCGAATGCACCACGAAGCGACAGATAAGAGATATCGATGAGCAAACAGAAGGGTTGGAGCTGCGGTATCCCCGCACTCGACCAGGTTCTGGGCACGATCTGGGCGGGCGACAACATCGTCCTGGAAGTCGGCTCGATGGAAGACTTCGAGCCGTTCGCCGAGCGCTACTGCCGTCATGCCGCCCAAGCCGGCAGGAGGCTCGTCTACTTCCGCTTCGCGGATCATCCGCCGCTTGTACCCGATGGTGTACCCGCCGAGCGTCACGACCTCGATCCCCAAAGCGGCTTCGAACAATTCATCTCTGAGATCTTGGGCATCATCGAGCGTAACGGGCATGACGGTGTCTACTACGTGTTCGACTGCCTCTCAGGCCTGGCCGTGGACTGGTACAGCGATCGCATGCTAGGCAACTTCTTCCGCCTGACTTGTCCGTACCTGTACGTCTACGACGCCGTGGCGGCATTCGTGCTGCTTCGCGACGTCCACACTCCACTCGCGACCCGCGCTATCCACGACACGGCTCAGGTCGTCTTGGATGTCTATCGCAGCAACGGCCGGCTCTATCTACTGCCGGTCAAGGTCTTCGGCCGAAGCTCGCCGACGATGTACATGCTCCACCTGTGGGACGACGAGGACGTCCGGCCGGTGACTCAGAGCGCGGTACTCTCCGAGATCCTATCTGACACCCCACACCCATGGATCGACGTGAACGTTGATTGGCGCGACCCATGGGCTACGACGTTCGCCCAGGCCGAAGACGCACACGAGTGTCAGCTCAAGGGCTGGGAATGCTCCGAGGACGTAACCGCTCTCACCGATCGGCTCATCCGGATGACGATGAGCCGCGATGAAAGCGACTACGTACACGGCCTATGCAGGAAATACTTCGATCTCGAAGAGCTTCTCGCGGTCGGTAAACGGATGGTCGGCACCGGGCTCATCGGAGGCAAGTCCGTGGGCATGCTGCTCGCCCGCAAGATCCTCGCTAAGGACTGCCCCGAACTCACCGAGTGTCTCGAGATCCACGACTCGTTCTACATCGGCTCGGACGTCTACTACAGCTACTTGATCCTCAACGACTGCTGGTGGGACCGGCACCACATGAAAAACGCCGACGACCTGCTCGAGTGTGCGGCCCGAGCCCAGCAGAAGCTGGCCACGGGTGAGTTCCCTGCGAGCATCGAGGAACAGTTCCGTGAGATCCTCGACTATTTCGGACAGTCACCCATCATCGTACGCTCCTCCAGTCTGCTCGAAGACGCCTACGGCAACTCGTTCTCGGGCAAATACGAGAGCGTCTTCTGCGCGAACCAAGGCGATCCCGTGCGTCGTCTCGAGAACTTCAAGGAGGCGGTACGCGAAGTCTACGCGAGCACTCTTAGCGAGGAAGCGCTCTCTTATCGCATGCATCGTGGGCTCTTGCACCGCGACGAGCAGATGGCTCTTCTGGTGCAGCGCGTCTCAGGCGAGTTCCACCATCACCTCTACTATCCTCACATCGGCGGTGTGGGCTACTCGTTCAATCCCTACGTCTGGGACAAGAAGCTCGACCCCAGCCGAGGCATGCTCCGCTTGGTGTTCGGCTTGGGCACCCGAGCGGTCGACAGACAAGACGACGACTACACACGCCTGGTCGCGCTCGATGCACCCACACTGCGTCCGGAAGGTTCCTCCGAGGAGGCCAGGAAGTTCAGTCAGAGGATCGTCAACGTCATCGACCTCGAGAAGAACGCGCATGTCTCTCGCCAGTTCGAGGAGGTCGCGCGAGTCTCTGACTCGCTGCCCTTCGACCTGTTCACCTCTCGCGACATGGCGATGGAGATGCGGGCCCGCGAACGCGGCACGCGCGGCGTCTTCTCGCACGTGCTCACCTTCGACGCCCTTTTGAAAAAGACGCCCGTCCCCGACGTCATGAGCCAGATGATGCAAGTGATCAGCGCGGCGTACGAGCATCCGGTCGACATCGAGTTCACAGTCAACTTCCTCGGCCCGGACGACTACCGGATCAACCTGCTACAGTGCCGCCCGTTCCACTTCGCGGGCGAGCTTACGCACGTCCCCTTCCCCGAGGACCTCCCTGCCGAGAGCACGATCCTGCGGACTACCGGGCCGCTCGTCGGTCAGAGCCGCGCCACCGAACTCGACCGTATCGTCTTCGTCGAGTCCGAAAAGTACGCTTCACTTCCCCCCGAGGAGAAGTTCGCCGTCGCTCGCCTCATCGGTCGCATCACCAACCAGCCAGGGACCACGGGCTCCACGATGGCGATCGGTCCCGGCCGCTGGGGCACACGCATGCCTGAACTGGGCATACCCGTCACGTTCACGGATATCAAGAATGTCTCGGTGCTCTGCGAGATCGCCAAGATGCACGAAGGCCTCAATCCGGACCTGTCACTTGGCACCCACTTCTTCAACGACCTGGTGGAGATGGATGTACTGTACATCGGACTCTCGCCGGAGCGAGAAGGCTCGATGCTGAACGAGGACCTGTTGCGGCGGCTGCCGAACAAACTTGCCGAGATTCTGCCTGACGACGCAAGCTACGCCGACACCGTACACGTCATCGACTCCAAAGACCTGGGGACTGCCTGGATCCTCCTGAGAGCCGACACCATCGGGCAGAAGGGAGTCGTCTTCACCTCAGACCGCTGCGATGTGATCCGCAAGCGGCGGTGAGAATGCGCGGGCTCCAGGGGGCCACCAGTGCGGACGTCCACGGCGCCCCGGTCAGAGGAAGCTGACGTCTTGGGTAGCCGCTGTGATTATGTATGCGCGCTCGATGTTCGATTCCTCATCAGCGGGAATCAGGAAGAACCCCGGGCGTCCGGGCTGATAACCGGTAGTGGTTCCCAGCAGGACTTCTCCGTCTTCGAACATCACCCTGATCTTCCGCCCAGCCGGTGGACGTGATTCGTCGAACGTGTTCCTCTCGGCATGCTCAGAATCGCCTTCAAGGTCCCTCACGAAGAACAGCGCTTTCAACTCCTTGGTGCTGACCTCCATGGGTTCCGCGTCGGCAGGAGCGGTCGCCAAGCTCACATGAAACATGTCTTTGTTCGGGAAGAAGTCGGCTGTCATCCCCTTCATCATACGACCGTCCGCATAACGTACTACGACCTTGTTCACCGCCACTCCTTTCGAAAGTCCACTTCGGCTCTCAGGTATTTGAACCTCGCGTGCATCGAGTTGATCCCCCGGTGAAGCATCACCTCATCGGCTGCCTGATGACCGTCCTCCATCTCGTGGGGTCAGCCTTCCGGATGTCGCTGAGGTATATCTCGTGATGCCTGCCGAAGAGTCGGCGTCCGGACTCCTCGATAAAGCGGTGAACCTTGTCGATGCTCGGGCCCTCCTCGGCGAATGGACCGATATGCATTACCTGAGCCGCAAGGCCTTCCTCGTAGGTCTCGAACCGCACGCATTCAAGAGCAGGCAGATTCTTCTTCTTGGCGACCTCAACGGATACCTCGTCGAACAGGTCAGAGCTCACGGGATCTGGCTGCATGACCATCGCCGTCCATTTCCAGCTCGATCGATCGTCGTTAGCGAAGCTTGTCATGTCGTCCGCCCACCAGAGGCCCTCAAGCGGCATCACACCGTAGTCGATAGCCGCAGCGCCCTTCTTGAGGGCGAACTTGATCGCGTACGACAGGGCGAACAGCGCCTCGACTGCATCCTTGTACGCCTGTGAGGTGTTCGGATCACCCTCGCCGTCAACCATCAGGAAGTTCATGGCAGGGACATCGACTTGCACGACCTCTTTCGCCGACGGACTGTACAGGTAGCCGAGCTCCTTCTTGAAATCGCGCTTCTCCATCCTCGCTCCCATGAGTCGATGGCCAACCGCCTGACACGCGAGCCGTGATGCGTCTCCGTGCTGTTCACCTGATGAAGATACACCACAACCACATCCACACGCTCGTGGTCGATTGAGCCTAGCCGCACCGTCTCGCCGATTCCGCATGGCCCGAGGAGCGAGACATCCTGAGCCCCCTTCGCCCCGGTCGAGGAGTAGGTCAGGCATCGACTATCTCCTCGACGCTCTCATCGAGCTTCTTGTCGAAATCGCTGGCCTTCATACAGCGCCGCCTCCTTGTCGCGCGATCGTCTGACCGAAATCGGCCGGATTCGGTCGTCGCGATAGGCAATCACCGCCGAGGAGTGTTTGCAGCCGATCATCCCGGCCACCACGTAGCAAGGCTCGTCATCTCGGCAGTCCACGAACTCGACAAGGCTATCATCAAGCCACCATGCCTGGACTTTGGTGACGCCAAGAAGAAATGATCTCAAGCGTTGCTGTTGAGAAGACCGGTGCAGGCCGACCGTCATCTGACCGAACGAAGTCCAGTGCTTCAGCTGCGGGCCAAGAACCTCTCTTCGTAGCGCAACCGATGTCCAGTCCACATGCGCTTGTTGGGCTGCCCTATCCTCGCTGCTTGCTGAGGAGCTCCTGCGCGGGACAGCCGAACTCCCACTGTACGCAGTGGCGGCACGCAACGGCGTCCCGAAACAGACCTGTGCCGACAGACGCGAGTAATGCAAGAAGGACCATCGCCCCTACAAGCATCCAATCTAGCCGCATCAGAAGCAGGACGACGCCGCCAACCAAAGGAATCACAGGGACGAGCACGTCAGGAATGATGTCGCGATAGGATACCTCGCGCTTGAGGAACTCCTGGGGATCGCCCTTCTTGAACAGCAGCGAGCAAAGCTTGCCTCTGCCCAACGCGCACAGCTTGTCGTAGTAGCGACAGCGACGGCAGCTTCCTCGCAGAATGGAGGCCTCTATGCAGGCGCAGTACGCGAGATACAGGAAGATCGCGACCGACCCGAAGCCGGACAGGATGTAGGCGCCGACAGCATAGACGGCGACCGTGAGACCGACGCCCGCGAAGACCATCCACGCAAGGAAAGACTCGAAAGTCTGGTGCTCCATCTGAAGCCCCTCGATTCCCGGCCGGACGTATTCGTTTCGGCTCCACTCGGATCGCCCCGACGTTCGACACGCGACCCACACGCCATTGCGCTTCCATTATGCGGCAACCGCGATCGGGTCGGGTCGATGCACGTGCCGGAATCGCCGGCCGTCATCCCCGCTCACCGCGAGTGAGGAACACGATGGACGTCGCCGCAACCGCAAGAAGCACGGCGAACATGCCCACCATCGGCCACTGACCCAGCTCGGCGAAGTAGCCAGAGCTGTTGATCACCGTGTAGAGGAGCATGCCGCTTGCCGCCAAGCCGAGAGGCGCCGCGCAAGACACCCGCCGCAGGGGCAGCGCGCCCGCGGTGTGGGTCTTCATGTGGGGTCGACACCGATTACGATCATCACCAAGTCCCCTTCCGCCGGATGCAGATGCATCGGGGGCCGTCGGCGGACACGCCTTGATCGGGGCCTCTAGGCCAGGCTCCTATCAGATCACGGCGGCGACCCCTCGAACCCTGGCGGCGGGGGATGCAACAGCTGCAGGTCAGCCACACAGGACGACAGACGCCAGATGGGTCACCCAGCCGCCGAATCCGAGGCTACCCGACTCGCGTCAGGTATCCCGCGGGGGCAGAGTGACATTGATGATGCGCGGGTTCGGATAGCCGGCCTATCCCTCTGTCACGATGGGCAGTAGCTTCGCCATCGAAATGAGAGTAAGCACCAGCAGGACCGCGAACATCGCCACAAGCGACCATTGACCCAGCTGCGCGAAGTAGCCGGGAGAGTTGATCACCGTGTAGATGAGCATCCCGCTGGCGATAAGCGCGATCTTGGCCGCACCCCGGCGGCCGGAAAGCAGCGCTGCGCCTGACCCAATGAGAGCGAGTGCGGTTACAGCCTCAGCAATCAGATGGAAAGCGATTCTGAAGGGCTCCGTTTGGAACTCGGGTACCTCCCCGGCCACGATGAAGAAGGCCCACTGTGCGAACATCGTCACACCGACGACAACCGAGTACCAGGCTGCAAACTTCACCTGCGACCTCCGTCTCTGCCGGTCATCCGAACGTTTGTGGGCGTAACCCGCTTGCGACGAGCGGAGCGAGGAGCAAGTCGGGTTCATGCCGTTGTTGGGCCGCCGCCTTGGTGGGTCATGCCCACCTCACATGATGACGAGGACTTTGCCTCGGGCGTGCCCCTCGCCGACATATGCGAGAGCCTCGGGAGTCTCGCTCAGCCGGTACGTTCCGTCAATGACCGGCGTCACCTTCCCGGCCTCGATGAGATCCTTGAGAACGAGCAGGTCTTCGGCGTTCTGCGTCGCTATGAACGGGCGACCCTGCTGGCGTACGAAGACCGAAAGCAGGAACGCCATGATTACGTAACCCATACCGGCATGGCCGGTGTTGGGCAAGAGAGTTCCCCCGGGGGTGAGCGCGCGTCTGCAATCCGAGAACGAACGGTTCCCGACGTTGTCGAGGATGAGGTCGTAGCGCGGCCCGCTTCGCGTGAAGTCCTCTTGGGTGTAGTCAATGACGTGGTCTGCGCCGAGCGACCGCACCAGGTCCACGTTCCTCGTGCTGCAGACGCCGGTGACTTCCGCTCCAAGAGACTTCGCAATCTGCACGGCGAAGGTCCCGACGCCTCCCGAGGCTCCATTGATCAAGACCCTCTGCCCCGGCTGCACTTTCCCTGTGTCACGAAGACCTTGGAGGGCCGTAAGTGCTGCAGTCGGAACGGCCGCAGCCTGCTCGAACGTGAGGTTTGTTGGCTTCATCGCGAACTTGTCTTCGGCTGCACACGCATATTCAGCAAGAGTAGCGCTACACGAGCCGAACACGTTGTCACCTGGGTGGAACCGCTTCACATTCTTGCCGACCTCGTCAACGTGTCCGGCGACGTCCCATCCAAGAATGTGGTTCTTCGGCTTGGGAAACCCGACAGTGAATCGAATTGGCCACGGACTGCCCCTCATGGAGAAGTAGTCACCTGCGTTGAGGGCGGCTGAGTGAACACGTACCAGTACTTCGTGTTCCTTGACCACCGGCTTGTCAACCTCCTCGAGTTTGAGCACATCCGGTGAGCCGTACTCGTTCTGGACGATGGCTTTTATAGCGTTGCTCCGATCCGGGCGATGTGAGGGCGGTTTAGTCACTATGAGATGGCCGGCCCAATCCGGTGTATACGTGGATCGTCCGCAAGGAATGAGCCTTGCAGCGCCGACAAACGGAGAGACCGGCCATGTACGAGTGTACTCACATCGGACTCGACGTGCACAAAGACACGATCGCGGTGGCGGTGTTGCGCCCGAACACCACCGAGGTCGACGAGCGGGTGGCACCCAACACCCCTGAAGCGGTTCGCAAGCTGCTTCGCCGCCACGAGCCTGAGACTACCCGTCTTGCCTACAAGGCCGGACCGACCGGGTACGACACGCAGCGGCTCGTCGGCTCGCTGGGTTTCGAATGCGACGTGATTGCGCCCTCGCTCATCCCGCGCAGGAGCGGCTCCCGCGTCAAGACCGACCGCATCGACGCAAGGAACCTCGCACGCCTGCACCGCGCAGGCGAGCTTTCCTGCGTGCGTGTGCCCTCGAACGCAGAAGAAGCGGTGCGCGACCTGATCCGCGTGCGCGAAGAGGTCAAGTGCGACCGGAGGATCGCTCGTCAACGCTCTTGGGCGTCAGCCGCGAGCGAGCGGCCGCCACTCAGCCTATCGCTTGCGTGAGTCGGCTGGAAGCGCGGGTTAGAACGGACCCCGAACGTCTACGCCGCCGACCAGGGCCGAATCTTCTCGAGCTCGTCAGCCAGTCGCTCGTGAGCCACTTCCGTGTCGTAGGCTGCCTGCGCACGAAGCCAGTAGCCGTCAGACAGGCCGAAGAAGCGACACAGGCGAAGGTCCGTGTCAGCGGTGATCGAGCGGCGTCCGGCCACAATCTCGCCGATACGCGTCGCCGGCACATCGATCTCCTTTGCCAGGCGGTACTGCGAGATGCCCATGGGCTTCAGGAACTCCTCCAGGAGCAGCTCGCCGGGTGTCACCGGTGCAAGCGTTGTAGCCATGGTCATCACCTCCTAGTGGTAGTCCACGATCTCGACGTCTTCAGGTCCGGCTGCCGTCCATACGAAGCACACACGATACTGATCGTTGACGCGGATGCTGTGTTGTCCGGCCCTGTCTCCTTTGAGTGCCTCGAGCTTGTTGCCTGGTGGGACCCTCAAGTCGTCGAGCCTGCCTGCGATCTCAAGTTGCCGAAGCTTGCGTCTGGCCACGGACTCGAAGGCAACGAAGCGCTTCACGCGCTTGCCGCGGGCAAGAGCCTCTGTGTCTGAGTCACGGAACGAGAGGATCATGTGTGAATAGTACCGCGCCGCGTATATACACGTCAAGCGTTACTAGTAGACCGGGTACGAGCCGGATGACCGTTGTGGGGGGGGCTCGTTCAACGATTGTGTTTGCGCTTCAGCCGCGAGACGAGCGACTGCCTTCCCAGCCTAGCGCGTGCGTGAGTCGGCTGGAAGCGCGGGTTGGGCACGTCTGAGTGCAAGACCTTAGTGTGCGGTCTCCCGAGCGAGTGTGGCAGCGGCGTCATCGGTTGCGCTCAGCACGTCCGGTCGCTTCGAGACCGCTCCCTTGTCGAACACGGTCAGGACCAGTACTTCGTCGACAACCTCGTAGCCCAATGCTTCCAGTGGCTTGCGCATCGCTTCGAGTGCGAATCCTGCGTCGTCGAGATCCGGCTGCTCTGCAACTGCGATCACAACCGCCTTGCGGTTCTGCCCGGAAAGCCGACTGCTCCAAGACCCCGGTCTTGGATACTCGAACTCGTAGAAGCAGTACAGACGATCGATGAACGCTTTGATCCAAGCGCTCACGTTGTAGTTGTGAACCGGGGAGATCAGGACAAGACCGCGAGCCTTGCGCACCGTTTCATATACGGGGGTCATTCCGTCGGTGAACCGGGAGCATTCGCCGTCATCTCGGCATGACTCGCAGCCCACGCAGGAGCTGTAGTCGAGTTCTCTTAGCCGCACGATTTCTGCGTCTAGCGACGTGCGCTCGATCTTCGCCGCGATACGCTCAGCGAGAAGATCGGAGTTCCCATCCTTTCGGGGACTCCCGCACACGACCAAGACTCGAGGACTAGTCACGTCTGTTCGGGACTCAGGACTCATGGCCTCCCCTTCAGGGGACTGTGCCTAACGTTGGGCGCATAAGCTGCGCGCCACCAGCGTACCGCGCGAAGCGCCGACGCGCTCGTGCGCGTCAGCTTGATGCGCGTGTTAGCCGGCAATCGCAATGATCCTGTCCGGCGGCACAAGCAGTCGTACTCGCTTCGCCTTGAAGCTCAATGCTCGCAATTCGTCTGCTACGTCTTCGATTGCCGCATCCTGGTTTGCTCGTAGTTCGGGCGGTAGAAACACAAGGTCGGCGACGATCACGAGCACGCAGTCCGAGTAGTCTGCGAGAGACTTCTTGACCGCAGCTGCCCTTATGTGCGGCTTGAGCTGCTCGACTTGGGTCGACGAATCACCGAACTGAGACGCATTGCCAAAGCCCCTCTCCACGAGAAGTTGGGCATCCGCGATGCTAGCCATTCCGTCATGAGAAACGGTGATTTTGACACGCTCGACGAGTTCCCCGCTGAGGTTAAGGACGTTCGCGTCGTAGCCTTGATTGCCCTTCACTGGCTGAATCAGATAGTCATCTGAGTACTCGAGATCGGCGAAGACGTTCAGTGGTAGCACCTCGTCGACGTAGCGCTTGTAGACGCCCTGTTTCAGAATGCCCTCGTCAGTCTCATCCTCGTCCGCGAGTGCCCACTCGGTCACTCGAGCGATGAACTCACGCAGTTCTGATGGTGTCCGCGGTTTACCGATCTCATCGCCGGTGAGCACGGTGAACCCCTTGTCCGGCTAGTCACTATGAGATGGCCGGCCCGATCCGGTGTATACGTGGATCGTCCGCGAGGAATAGGCCCCGCGGCGCCGACAGACGGAGGGACCGGCCATGAATGAGTGTACTCACATCGGGCTCGACGTGCACAAGGACACGATCGCGGTGGCGACACTGCGACCTGTCACCGGCGAGATCGACGAGCGGGTGGTGCCCAACACCCCTGAAGCGGTTCGCAAGCTGCTGCGCCGCCACGAGCCTGAGACCACCCGTCTTGCCTACGAGGCGGGGCCTTCAGGCTACGACACGCACCGGCTCGTGAGCTCGCTCGGATTTCGCTGCGACATGATCGCGCCCTCGCTCATCCCGCGCAAGAGCGGCTCTCGCGTCAAGACCGACCGCATCGATGCCAGAAACCTCGCACGCCTCCACCGCGCAGGCGAGCTCACGAGCGTGCGGGTTCCCACCGCCGCGGAAGAAGCAGTGCGCGACCTCATCCGTGTGCGCGAAGAGGTCAAGTGCGACAGAAGGATCGCCCGGCAGCGCATCCGTTCGTTCCTGCTTCGCTACGGCAAGCGCTATCCGCACGGCCCCGACCGGTGGAGCCAGCGCTTCGAGGTCTGGGCGCGCTCGCTCACCTTCGACGAGGATCTCGCGACCGAGGCGTTCCGCAACCTGCTTTCCGCCTACTTCGTGCGCGACGCGCAACTTGCCGAGATGGGCAGGAGGATCGAAGAGCTCGCCGCGACCGAACCGTTCGCAGACAGCGTGGCGCGCTTGAGCGCGCTCCGAGGCATCGGCACGCTCTCTGCGATGACGATCCTTGCCGAGACGTGCGACTTCGCACGGTTCGGTGATGCCGGCAGCTACATGGGCTTCACGGGGCTGACACCTTCCGAGCACTCGAGCGGGGCCTCCCGTCACCAGGGCTCGATCACCAAGACCGGCAACCGGCACGTGAAACGCGTGCTTGTCGAGTCCGCCTGGGCATACCGGCACGCGCCTGCGGTGCGCGGCAAGCTGCGCGAGCGGCTCGAAGGACAAGCACCTGAAGTCGCCGCCTACTCGTGGAAGGCACAAGTGCGCCTGAACTCCACCTTCCGCAGGATATCGGCGAGGAAAGGGGCGCACACCGCAGTCGTTGCGACCGCGCGAGAGCTTTCCGGGTTCGTCTGGGGGCTCATGACAGACAACCTCGGTCCTGCGCGGTAGTCAGTCATGCACGCGGGCGGGCGCCAGACTCCGGAGCGATCCTCGACATCGTTATGCGAGTCAGTGAAGCGCGCGCCTAGTGGGAGGCAGGCTCCGGTCCGACCGAGATGTGCGGTTCGAATCCGCGGATATCAGCATGGTCGAGCGCCGTACCCATGTGCCCGCCCGCTTGCACGAACCCCAAGGTCAAGACCACCGTGAGCGATCGGGGATTGACCGGCCATCTCATATCAACGATGTAGCGCTTCACCAGCGGCGCGCGGCGAGCGCTTTCGACTCGAGTCTACCGTACGAGACGCGCCGTCTGCGTGGAAGCGCGTGTTAGGCGTGCCTGACGCCGCAACGATCGTTCCTACTCACGCCAGTACTCGGGCCGGTTCATCGCGACGGCGCACACGACCCGGCCCTGCGTCTTGCCCAGAAGACCCGGGCGCAGCGGACGGACCATCCAGGCCTCGTCAGGAGAGATGGGGTACGGGGCCACTAGGCCATTGGGCGTCGCAGGCTCGAATCCATGAGAAGGGTAGTAGGAAGGGTGGCCGAGCACGAAGACGAGTCCGACGCCCCACTCAGCAAGGCGCTCAACGCCGTGCTCGATGAGTCGCCCGCCGATGCCTGCGCGCTGGCAATCCGGTATGACGGCCAGCGGAGCGAGGATGCTTGTCGCGACATCATGCGAAGTATCCTCGAGCCTGGCCGCGGTGAACAGGACATGGCCCACCGCACGGCCGTCTTGCCTTGCAAGCAAGGACAGCAGCGGACGGGCGCTGGGATCATCCAGCAGGTCACGGACCAGTCCGGCTTCCTCTTCGCCCCCGAAAGCCAGCCGCTCGACGAGCAGTACATCCTCGAGGTCGGAGTCTGAGGCTTCGACAACCTGCACGAACCGTCCCCCATCCGATTCAAAGTGGGCTCGGCCACGCCTAACGATGTGGCGCTTCAGCTGCGCGCCAACTACTTCTCAGTCTAGCCGACGGCTCCTGCGCGTCAGCTGGAAGCGCGGGTTAGACCCGAGCCACCTTCTGAGTCTACTGGGCGTGTACGCCTGCATCGCGGGAAGTTGCTGCAGCCATAGAACCGACGGCCGACATGCTGGCCACGCTTGGCCGTGCGAAGCACCATTGGGATGCCGCACTTCGGACAAACAGGCACCGACGGAGCTGGCCTTCGCTCCTGCCGCGTCGCAGCCACCGGGCGACTGATGCGGGCACCGGACTCGGTGGGAGTGGGTGTCGGAGTGACTGTCGGGAGACTAGCGAGAGGGTTCGATCCAAGAGGCCAGAGTAGCTGCGGGACGCCCATGGGAGTGGTCGCATCCGCGAGCAGGTGGGAAACCCATCCCCATGCGAAAGGGAGCACAAGCCAAAGCGGGCCGCCCAGCGCAGCCAAACCAATTGCACCGGCCCCCTGTGAGTGAAAAGCAGCCCAAACACCAACGACGCTGCCAGCAGGAGAAGACCAAGCGCAACAGCGGTGCGCGCTGCGACGAAGTAGCCAGGGCCGAGGAGGGACAAGTCAAAGATCTGCGGGCCAGAAGACCGATTCTGCACCCACGCTGCGATTAGGAAGCCGCCACCGTATCCAAGCAGTGCTGTCGGAATCCCGAAGCTCGCCTTGGAGAACGGGTGGTCGAGGTCAGGCGCGAGCGACCCAGCAGCTGCCGCCGCTGCAGCTAGGCCGATGGTTGATGGATCGACCGCCACGCCAACTTCACGCATGCCCCACAGCAGTGCGGCAGTCGAGGAAGCGCCGATGGCTACGTGAGCGTCACCCCTGATGTCGCTGCCCTCCCCGAAAGATTTACATTTCCGAGATTATCGTCGTGAGGTCTGACATCAAAGCGCGAAATGGCTCTGGGTCTAACAGTGATTCTACAGTCTGGATAACCCCTACCAACCGGATCCGGCCTTCTGTGTAAGAACCTCTGCAGACGTCCGGTCGCTCCTGTCACTCCCTGCTCATAGCAAGTGTACGACATCGGATCACCAAGTCTCGGAGGATATCGAGTCCGTGTAAGACTCTTTCTCAGAATCGGTCGATAGGGCTTCGGACTCCAAGGCCTCCTCTGTTCAGCACGTGCGTGTAGACCATGGTCGTGCTGACGCTCTTGTGACCCAAGAGCTCCTGTATCGTCCGGATGTCGTATCCGTCCTCGAGCATGTGCGTGGCGAACGAGTGCCGGAACGTGTGACAACTCACGCGCTTGGCCACACCGGCCTGCCGTACCGCCCGTTTCACGGCTCTTTGCACGAGCGTCTCGTGGGCGTGATGTCTGCCTTGCGCTCCAGCCTTCTCGTTGTTCCACCTATTCTGCTGAGGGAAGACCCACTGCCAGCCCCATTCGGCTGCGGCGTTCGGGTACTTGCGGTCCAGCGCCCTCGGCAGTTCGACCCTGCCCCATCCGTCATCGAGGTCCTGCTGGTAAACGCTCTTCGCATGCCTCAGTTGTCTCTTCAGCGCAGGCACGAGTGCGTCCGGGAGCACCGTCACCCGATCCTTGCCCCCTTTGCCGTCACGGACCGTGATCTCTTTTCGCGAGAAGTCGATGTCGTGCACGCGCACGCGCAGACACTCCATGAGTCTGAGGCCGGTCCCGTACATGAGCGCTGCCATGAGCCAGTACTCGTCATCGAGTCCTGCGAGCACTGCCCGAACCTCGTCACGCGTCATCACGACCGGCAGACGCCTGGACTTGCGCGCACGAATCACACCGCCGAGGTCACCTATCTCGTAACCGAGAACGTACCGGTACAGAAAGAGCAGCGCGCAAAGAGCCTGGGTCTGTGTCGAAACGCTGACTCGATCGTGCACGGCCAGATGAGTCAGGAACTCGTTGATCTCCCGCTCGCTCATCTGAGCAGGGTGTCTCATCCCGTGGAAGCGGATGTAGCGCCTCACCCACAGGCAGTACGCCTTTTCTGTACGCGGGCTGCAGTGGCGTGTGTTCAGCGCCTCGCGCATCCGGTCCATGAGCATGTGGCCCCGAAGCTCGCGGTAGGACTCGCAGTGCAGTCGAGCTCTCGAATGAGATCAGCACATCGCACGAAACAGGATCTATCCGGAATCGAACTCAGACGCGGGCCGGGTGAGCCCGCCGCGAGTTCCGCAGGCGCGGAAGGCGCGAGGGCGCCTCGCGCCGGAAGCGCCGAGGGGCCCACGCCGAGGACTGCCCGAGCGGCGGGCTCACCCGGC
>PWVH01000005.1 GCA_003563465.1 Coriobacteriaceae bacterium
ATCAAGTGATGCTGAACACGGTGGTCGTTCCGGGCAACGATGCCGCTGTTGTGCGCATCGGTGAGACCGGCCGAGGCGAGATGACCGGACGCGGCATCGCAGTATCGAGTGACTGCAACGGACGCTACTGCTACCTCGATCCGTACGTCGGCGCTCAGATCGCAGTCGCCGAGGCAGCGCGCAACGTGGCCTGCGTCGGCGGACGTCCGGCCGCAATCACCGATTGCCTTAACTTCGGCTCGCCGGAGAAGCCCGAGGTCTTCTGGACCTTTACCGAGGCGATTCGAGGCATCGCAGACGCCTGCCGCGCCTGGGAAGTGCCGGTCATCTCAGGCAACGTCTCCTTCTACAACGAGTCGTCAGGACAGCCGATCTACCCCACCCCTACCATCGGACTCGTGGGCATCCTCGACGACGTGACGCGCCACACGACTGCCGCCTTCAAGCACGAAGGCCAAGTGGTCGTGCTCCTCGGCGAGACAGAGGCCGAGCTCGGCGGAAGCGAGTACCTGAAGGTCGCGTTCGACAAGGTGGCGGGCTCTCCACCGCGTGTGGACGTCGAGCATGAGGCCGCACTTCGCGAGGTACTGCTCGCTGCGATCGGCGAGGGCGTGCTGCGCTCTGCGCACGACTGCTCCGAGGGAGGGCTTGCCGTGGCGCTCGCGGAATGCTGCATCGCAGGGAACATCGGCGCTGACATCCATCTCGATCTTGGTGAGGGCGCGGATGCGCTGCCGCCGGTCGCTGCGCTCTTCTCCGAGACCCAGGGCCGGGTCGTGGTGAGCGTGGCCGACGACGCGGTCGAGCGCCTCTTCGAGATCGCGCATGCGAACGGCGTACCCTTCGCGGTGATCGGTACGGTGGGGGGCACACGGCTGACGGTCGAGGGCTTGCTCGACGCCGAGGTCGCCGAGATGCACGACGCTTTCGAGGGTGCGCTCGCCGCGCTCGTGCATCCCGAGGGGACGCTTGCTTTCGAGGAGACACCGGAAACTAGGGGTTCTTGCGGACAACACTGAGAACGCTTGGGTGAGCGGAGACGGTTGCTATGCTCCGTACGCGGACTGTCTTGAACTATGGATTGACGGCAATTCGCAAGCTTGGGGCTCCTCAACGCGGAGCACGTCTACACGCTGTCGCTCGTCGGTGACGGGAGCGCGTTGAGCTTCACGATTGTCGGCAACTACTACGGTGACAACGAGGGTTCCCTTACGGTCAGAATCTACGAGCTGCCGTAGCGTCCGCTTCTGTTCGTATTGCAGGTCATCCCGCAGACGCGAATTACGAGGGTCCGCCGCCCGACCGAGGGCGGGCCCTCAATCTACCTTTTGGTGTGGCGACATGTTCTATGCCGATCGTATCCTTCGCCGCCTGTCGGCGCGCGTCCCACTGAATCGTGCTATCCTACCCGCGTTCGGAATCGCCTCTACCCCTCCGAGGAGAGCGACTCGCGCCATATGAGCATTCCCAAAGGTCACCTACCCTGCCTACCCGAACAGCCCGACCGCCCCGACTGCTCCGAGTGCCTCGACCGCCCCGACCGTCCCGAAGAGGCCTGCGGCGTCTTCGGCGTCTACGCTCCTGACGAGGACGTCGCGCGGCTCACCTACTTCGGCCTGCACGCCTTGCAGCACCGCGGGCAGGAATCGGCGGGCATCGCTGTGGGCGACGGGGAGACTGTCACGGTGACCAAGAACCTCGGCTTGGTGAGCAGGGTCTTCACGGAGTCCGACCTCGACTCGCTTACCGGTGACATAGCCCTCGGCCACACGAGGTACTCGACCACCGGTACCTCCACGTCTTGGGAGAACGCCCAGCCGCACCTCTCGGCGATCGGCGACCAGGTGATCGCACTCGCGCACAACGGCAACCTCGTCAACACGAGCGAACTGCGCGACTCGCTAAGAGGCAACGGCGTGCGCCTGCGGTCCACCACCGACTCCGAGGTCATCGCCACGCTCATAGGACACTTCACGCAGCGCCATAACCACATCCGTGAGGGCATTCGCGACACGATGAAGCTGATCCGCGGAGCGTATTCGGTCGCGCTCATCACCGAAGAGGCGCTCTACGCATTTCGCGACCCCTACGGTGTGCGTCCGCTGGTGCTGGGCGAGCTGCCTCTTGGCGGGTGGGTAGTCTCGAGCGAGACGTGTGGCTTGGACATAGTGGGGGCCCGGTTCTTGCGCGACCTCTCTCCGGGCGAGATGGTCAAGATCTCTGCGGACGGCTTGGAGGCCGAGCAGTCGGTTCCAGCCGAGAAGCCTAGTCTTTGCATCTTCGAGTTCATCTATTTCGCGCGGCCCGACAGCGTGCTCCACGACTGCACTCTTTATGAGGCGCGCCGACGCATGGGCGCTGCACTTGCCGAGGACGCTCCTGTCGAAGCCGACCTCGTCATCGGCGTCCCGGACTCGGGCGTGCCTGCAGCGGCCGGATTCGCTCAGGCCAGCGGGATTCCCTTCGGCGAGGGACTCGTGAAGAACCGCTATATCGGTCGCACGTTCATCTCCCCCACACAATACATCCGTCAGCAGGGCATCCGCCTGAAACTCAACCCGTTGCGACACGTGATCGCAGGCAAGCGGCTCGTGGTCGTCGACGACTCGATAGTGCGTGGCAACACCTCGCGCAAGCTGGTGGAGCTGCTTCGCGACGCGGGAGCCGCCGAGGTACACATGCGCATCACGTCGCCGCCGGTCCGCTGGCCGTGCTTCTTCGGCATCGACACCGATAGTCAAGAACAGCTCATCGCCTCGGCTATGTCGGTCGAGGAGATTCGAGAGCACATCGGCGCCGACTCGCTCGCTTTTCTGAGGCTTGAGGACGTGGTAGCAGCGACGGGAAGCTCCGTAAGTGACTTCTGCATGGCGTGTTTCGACGGGGAGTACCCAGTCGAGATCCCCGAATCGGTACGCCGCGGCAAGCTCTCGCTGGAATCCTGCGGCTAGATGGCCGCGGCCTCCGAGCTTCTAGCCGCCGCTGGAGTCGGGCTTGCTCTCGGAGTGCGCTTCAACCCGCTTGTCGCGCTTCTGGGGAGCGTGATCGCCGCGGCCCTAGGCTCCCGCAAGGAGCAGCCGCGGCTTGCCGTGGCGGTGATAGCCGCAGCGTGGCTGATCGGAGACGGTACGCGGGTCCTCGTGCGGGCACTCGATGCTTCCGACGGCGCCACGGTGCTGGCTAGCGGCGGTGGCCCGCAGGCCGTATGGCTCGCAGTCGGCGTGTGGGCGATGACCAGCCTGCTTCTCGGCTACGTTCTGCCCGCCTGGACGGGCGCTTTCGTGGGCCGACGCGTGACGTTCGGGACGGGCTGGCTCGCTGCCGGAGTGGTCGCTGCCACTGTGAGCGGAAGCATAGCCTTGCTCGCGGGACAGCTAGGGTAGAATGGCCCCGCACCACCCGTGCGAGACATCGCCGAGGAGGCTCATTCGATGAGCGAAAACGACGACACCCGCGACGACGCCCGAGACGACACCCGCGACGACACCCGCGACGACACCCGCGACGAAGCCCTCGACGACACTCGCCGTATCACCTATCGTGACGCCGGAGTCGATACGGCTGAGGGAGCTCGAGCGGTAACAGCCATGCGCGCCGCGGTCCGCTCCACCTACCGTCCCGAAGTCCTCGGCGATATCGGAGGCTTCGGCGGGCTGTTCAGTGCCGGTGCGCTCAAGGATATGGACGACCCGGTCTTGGTGAGCGGCGCAGACGGGGTCGGAACCAAGCTCCGCATCGCGCAGCTCCTCGATCGCCACGAAACAGTGGGCATAGACCTGGTGGCGATGTGCGCAAACGACATCCTCACGTGTGGCGCGGAACCGCTGTTCTTTCTCGACTACATCGCCATCGGCAAGCTCGAGGCGGCTCGCGTCGAACGCATCGTCTCGGGTATCGCGGAGGGCTGCAGGCAGGCGGGTTGTGCTCTCGTGGGCGGAGAGACGGCGGAGCATCCGGGCGTGATGGCGCCTGAGGACTACGATCTTTCGGGCTTCTGCGTCGGAGCCGTCGATCGCGCAAGGATGGTCGACAGCTCGGCGGTGCGCCCGGGCGATGTCATCTTGGGCCTGGCGTCGAGCGGCGTGCACTCCAACGGCTACTCCCTCGTGCGAAAAGTGCTCGTAGAAGGCAAGGAAGACGAACTCACTTTGCCGAGGGTCGATCTGGGGGGCGCCACGTTAGGTGAGGTGCTGCTGGAGCCGACACGCATCTACGTGCGCTCGGTGCTTTCTGTGGCGCGCAGCGTGCGCCTGAAGGCGATGGCCCATATCACCGGAGGCGGCATCACCGAGAATCTCGATCGCGCATTGCCGGCGGAGTGCGACGCCCGCCTCGCGCGGGGTTCGTGGAGGATACCGTCTGTCTTCGGCCTGATCGGTGATGCCGCAGGACTCGATGAAGACGAGATGTGCCGTACGTTCAACATGGGCATCGGATACATGCTGATCATCGGTGCCGAAGATGCCCCCGAGGCGTCCGTTGGCCTGCGCGCGGCGGGCGAGACCGTGTTCGAGGTCGGCGAGATCGGCGAGGGCGAAGGGGTGGTGCGGTATGAGTGAGGAGGTCCCTGCCGCCAAGAAGCGCATCGGCGTGCTCATCTCAGGCAGCGGAACGAACTTGCAGGCGATTCTCGATGCTTCGGCCAAAGGTGATCTCGACGCTCAGGTGGCCGTGGTGATCTCTGACAACGAGGATGCATACGGACTCGAGCGCGCGCGCAAGGCCGGAGTTCCGGCCGTCTGGGTCGACCGAAGCGCATACGAGAGCGCCCATGCATACAACGATGCGATCCGTGACGTTCTTCTCGAACACGATGTGGATCTGGTGGCCATGGCAGGTTATATGCGTCTGCTCGGCACCGAAGTGCTGCTCGTCTTCCGCGACAGGGTCTTAAACATCCACCCGGCTTTGCTGCCGGCCTTCCCGGGAGCCTTGGGAATCCGCGACGCTTTCGAGTACGGCGTCAAGGTAACCGGTGTCACGGTCCACTTGGCAGACGAGAAGTTCGATTCGGGACCGATTATCGCGCAAGAGGCCGTCGAAGTGGCCGAAGACGACACGCTAGAGACTCTCGAGGCAAAGATGCACCAGGTAGAGCACCGTCTCTACCCGAAAGCGCTGCAGTGGATGGTCGAGGGACGCGTCAGCCTGCGGGGGAGAAGGACCCGCATCAAGCTATAGGGTCTGCGTCCTCGATGCGGCGGGGGTTAGATTCTGTTAAGACCCGTCATTCAAGATGATGTCGTCGGCTGCGGCGAGGAGGGGCGCCGCAGCCACGCGCAACGAAGTCCACTGACCCTCGGGGGAGTGAGCGCGCATGGATTGGAAGTACTGGGTAGATGAAGGATACGTTTGGTCCAGGCCGGGTTCGAAAGTGCAGACGATGCCTACGATCCTGCTTGCGTGGGAGCGAGTGGTCGATGCGAGAAAGGCCTATCTCGCAGCGGAATGGGTGACAGCTGACGAGCATCTGCGGCGGGCGTTCTGTACCGCCACCAAGGCGCTCTTGCGCTACTACAACTACGAAACGGTCAGCGGCTGCGACTTCGAGATGGCCGAGCGCATCGGCGAGCAGTATTTCGGCGAGACCGTGGCCAAGCCGATATTCGACAAGGCGCGGATTCTGAGATCGATGATGCCGACAAGCAAGGTCATCGACGAGGAAGAAGCCAGAGAGGTTCGCCGCAGTGTAGCGGCTGCGTCACAGTACGTGGCTCTTGTGGAGTGTTTTGTCTATAAGTGATTCCGCTGGCGGGGGCTTTCCAGCCCACAGCGGCCTGTTTGGTATAGTCGTCGCGAGGCGATCCGGGGGTCGTTCGTGTGCTGCCGGCCGCGATCGGCAAGCGAGAGGACCGGCGATGGGACACCGGGCGATGAGACGAGCTGGCGCATCGGTACTGATGCTCCTTGTGCTGTTCGGGAGTGCTCCGCTCGGCTGCTCCAGAGACGAGGTCTTCGAGCCCAGAGATGTCACCACTCCTGAGTTCACTCAGGTGGAAATCGGCTTCGCCGGGCCGCTTACGGGAGACAACGCGGAGTACGGACAGGGTATGAAGCGCGCCGCCGAGCTCGCAATCAAGGAGGCCAACAACTCCGAAGAGGTTCGCGCCGCCGGCTACGAGTTCGCATTGCGCGCCGAAGACGACATGGACGACCCACAGCTGGCGATGTCTGCGGCAAGAGTGCTTGCTGAAGAGAGCCGGGTCATAGGGGTCGTCGGTCATCTAGGCGGAGAATGCTCCTTGTTGGCTTCACGCGTCTACGAAGAAGCGGGCTTGGCGATGGTCACCGTGTCTTCGGTTCCGGAGCTGACGAGCCAGGAGCTTTCGATAGTGAACCGAATCTTCACGCGCGATGACACCGAGGGCGAGGCGGCTGCCCGGATGCTCGTGGAAGACCTCGGCCTGGCAAGGGTGGCGGTGGTCGACGATGCCACGCCTTACGGGCTGCGGTTGAGCGGCTGGTTCTTCGAAGCGCTCGCATCTCACGGGGGAGAGGCGGTGCTCCGCGAGAGCATCCCCGCTGATGAGTTCGACCCGGAGGAACTCGTGACCGCACTCGAGGAAGCGGCGCCTCAAGCGATCTACTATGCCGGCGCGAAAGCCCAGGGTGCTCTGATCTCCAAGCACGCAAACGAGGCCGGACTCGACATTCCGCTCGTGGGAGGCGACAGCATTCTTACCGAGGAGTACATCAGTCTCGCGGGTCCTGAGAATGCCGAAGGTGACATGTCGACGATGCCCGGCCTTCCGCTGGAACGTCAGGCGCGAGGCCCGGACTTCTATGCGAGCTACATGGCCGAGTACGGCTCCCCGCCGCACGTCTACGACTCCTACGCCTACGATGCGGCCGCGCTCTTGATCCAGGCGGTGCTCGATGTCGGTCCGAATCGCGAACGGGTCGCAAAGGCCATCCGTGAGATGACGTTTGACGGAGTCACGGGCGTCATGCACTTCGACGAGCACGGTGACACGCTCAACCAGGTGGTCTCCGTCTTCAAAGTGACTGACGGCGAGTGGGTGGAGCTGATCGACTAGGGCAGAGAGGTTCGCGATGGATCACGTAGAGGTCAAAAGGGCGCTCGTCTCGGTGACCGACAAGAGCGGTGTGACAGAGTTTTGCCGAGCCCTTCAAGAGGAGTTCGGAGTCGAGATAGTCTCGACCGGCGGTACTGCGAAAGTGCTGGCCGAGGCAGGCGTGCAGGTTCGGCCGATCGACGACTTGACCGGCTTTCCCGAGATGATGGATGGGCGCGTGAAGACCCTGCATCCAGTTGTCCACGGGGGGCTGCTTGCCCGTCGCGACGTGCCGGAACACATGGCATCAGCAGCCGAGCATGGAATAGACATGATCGACATGGTAGTGGTGAACCTGTATGCGTTCGAGGCTACCGTTGCGCGCGAAGGGGTCAGCGAGAAGGAGGCTGTCGAGAACATCGACATCGGCGGCCCGAGCATGCTGCGCAGCGCGGCGAAGAACTTCGAGAGCGTCGCGGTTCTCACCAACCCGGCCGATTACGAATCCGTGCTTGCCGAGATGCGGGCCAACGGCGGTGCGACCACTCGCGAGACTCGCAGGCGTCTGGCAACAGAGGTCTACAGACTGACAAGCGCATACGATAGCGCTATCTGGATGTATCTCTCGGGCTACCGCGACACTGCGTTTCCTAGTGAGGCGCGTTTTCGCCTGGAGAAGGTTCAGGATCTGCGCTATGGCGAGAACCCGCACCAGGGTGCCGCCTTCTACCGTTTCATCGACAGCAAGGACCACACCTTGGCTCGAGCCGAGCAGCTCCAGGGTAAGGAGCTTTCCTATAACAACATCCTCGACACCGATGCCGCTTGGGCCGCGGTGCGCGAGTTCGACGAGCCGGCTTGCGTCATCGTCAAGCACACCAACCCGTGCGGGATTTCGATTGCCGAGGATCTGACCTCGGCGTACCTAAACGCCCACGACGCAGATCCGGTCAGTGCGTTCGGCGGGGTGATCGCGCTAAACGACACCGTTCCGGCCATGGTGGTGCAGGGAGTGTTTGACAACAGCCAGTTTGTTGAGGTCATGATCGCGCCCGACTTCGAGCCCGAGGCGCTCGAGATGCTTGCAACAAAGCCCAACGTGCGCGTGCTGCGCACCGGCGGGGCGCGTCCATTGGGAGGGCATTACGAAAGCCGGGCTGTCGAAGGCGGGATGCTCGTGCAGACGAGCGATTCTGTGGCCGAGGACTCGTCGGAGTTCACCGTGCCCACGAAGCGCGAGCCTTCGGTGGAGGAGATGAAGCAGTTACTCTTCGCGTGGAAGGCCGTCAAGAGCGTGAAGTCGAACGCCATCCTGTTGGCTCGAGGGTTCACCAGTGTAGGTGTGGGCGCCGGGCAGATGAATCGCGTGAACTCGGCGCGCATCGCCGTGGAGCATGCCGGCGAGATGGCTGACGGCGCCGTGGCGGCCAGCGATGCGTTCATGCCTTTCCCCGACTCCCTCGAAGTGTGCGCGGCTGCCGGAGTAACCGCCGTCATCCAGCCCGGCGGCTCGGTGCGCGACAAGGAAGTCATCGCCAAGGCCGACGAGCTAGGTGTCGCGATGGTGTTCACCGGGCACCGCCACTTCCGGCACTGAGCATGCAGGGCATGCGCCTCCTCCTGGCGCCGACAAGCGAGCGGGGATGGTTCGGCGGACGCGGATTGGAAGCGTCCGATCCCACCGGGTTCGAGACAGGTGTCTCGCTTGCTAGAGCCGGGGCGGCACTGCAAGAAGCCTTCGATGCCGCGGACCCGGATCTTCTCGTTGCAGTCTTGCTCACCTACGAAGCTGAGGCGACCGTGCTTGCTTTCCGCGGGTGGCGAGAGTACGGGTGGCGGGATCACGGGTGGCACAGGGATGGGCTGCAGCGGCATGGGCTGCAGGATTGCGAGCCCCTGCCGGCGGTTGGGCCTGGCGCGCCGCTGATCGAAAGCCCGCTGTCCGCCGTAAGCGCGCGGGAGTACCGCGCAGGGGTGCGTGCTGTGCGAGAGGCGGTGGCTGCGGGTGACGTCTACGTGCTCAACCTCACATACGCCATCCGCGGACAAGCGGCGCTTTCGCCTCGGGAGACGTTTGTGGCACTGCACGCCCGGGCCGGCGCCGAGATGTCGGCTTTCCTCGGCATGGATCGCGGTCGCGCGATCGCATCGGTGTCGCCGGAGCGGTTCGTACGAGTGGTGCGCGATCGTGTGACCGGCGGGCGCGAAGTCGAAGTGTGGCCTATCAAGGGCACCCGCCCTCGAGGTGCTGACGCTCAGTCCGACACCGCGCTTGCCGCCGAGCTCGCCGAGGACGAGAAGGAGCGTGCCGAGCACGTGATGGTGGTCGACATGGAGCGAAACGACCTCGGGCGCGTGTGCGAGGCAGGCAGCGTAAGGGTCGACCCCTTCCTTGAGATCGTGCCGACTCCTTATTGCCATCAGATGGTCTCGCGCGTGGCTGGCGACATGCGTGCCGATGCGAAGATAACCGATCTTCTAGAAGCAGCTTTTCCTTGCGGTTCGGTCACCGGGGCGCCCAAGGTTGCAGCAGTGCGAATCGCAGCCGCACTCGAAGGCGCCCTCCGTGGCCCCTACTCCGGAGCCTTGCTCGTGGCTCGCTCGGGCGAGCTCGATTCTTCGGTGCTGATTCGCACCGCGGTCTTCGAAGGTGAGGCGCTGAGCTGGGGTACGGGGTGCGGTATCACTTGCGATTCGGATTCCGCCGAGGAGTGGCTCGAGTCCCTGCTCAAGGCTTCACCCGTGATTGGCGACTGGCTTCCGCCTCTGGCTCTGCGCGAGACCTGCCGCGTCGTTTGCGCGCGCGTGCCGTTGCTCTCCGGGCATCTCGCCCGCCTTGCTGCCGGAGGATGCGGTCCCTCGCTGCTCGCGCGCGTGCGCTCCGAGGTCGCGGTCGCGCTCGCATCCGCCGACCGGACGGCCCCGTACGGCCGTCTAGCGGTCACCGTGCGCCCGGACGGCGCAGTCACCGCGGAGCTTACGAACCGGCCCTCTTCGATAGACTTGTCTGGCGGACCGGCGCTTGCGGTGATTCGCGTCGGTGCCGTGCCCGAGTTACCGCCCGGCGCCGCTAAGCCCGCGGATCGGTCCGCTTGGGACGATGCGCAGTCGCGGGCCGGGTCTGGCGCTCAGGCCGTCCTGATAGCGCCCGACGGTACCGTCATCGACGGGTGCACCGCTACCGTTTGGGTGCGACGCGACACGACGCTCCTCACTCCGCCAGCGTCTCCCGCCGTGGCAGGAGTCGCTCGCGAGGTCGTGTTCGACTTGGCCGAGGAGTGCGGCTTCGCGGCCGTAGAGTCGAGCCTGTCGGAGGACGATCTGCACGCCGCCGAGGAGGTCTTCTTCACCAATGCGGTCGCCGGAGTGGTGCCCGCGCACGGGCGAGCAGGCGTGGCGGCAGAGAGGCTGCAGTCGCGCTGGGCTTGGTGAGCCCGGGCAACAAGGCGAGCCGTGCGGCACGCCAGACCGCACGCCGGGCCGCATCCAGACCGCACGCCAGGGTCAGTGCGGTGTTTCCTCGGCAGGCTTGTGCACGACCCGCTGCGGGAAGGGGATCTCTATGCCCTCGGCGTCGTATGCGGTCTTGAGCGCCTTGGCGAATTCGTGCTTCAGCAGGTACTGGTTGACGTACTCGGTAACACGCAGGATGACGTTGAAGTCGATCGAAGAGTCGCCGAACGTGTGATACCGGATAAAGGGCTCGAAATCGGGCACGCACCCCTCGACACGGCCCATGACCTCCTTGGCGGTTCGTACGGTCACTCGTTCGACATGCTCGAGGTCGCTGCCGTAGGAGACGCCGACGCCGAAGAGCACCGACATCTCGTCGGCGGGCTGATGGTAGTTGATCAGCAAAGAGGAGGCTAGCTTGGAGTTGGGCACGATAACCATGTTGTTCGCGAGCTGCCGGATGGCGGTATAGCGCCACGTCATGTCTTCGACGTAGCCTTCTTCGCCTGTCTCAAGACTTATGTAGTCACCGGGCTCGATCTGCTTGGAGCCGATGAGCTGTAGGCCGGCAAAGAGGTTGGACAACGTTTCCTGCAACGCGAGCGCGACTGCCAGGCCGCCGACGCCCAAGGCAGTGAGCAGCGGTGTGATCGAGATGCCGAGTGCGCTCAGTGCGACGAGCGCGCCGATGGCCACTATCGCGATGCGGGTGAGGTTGACGATTATCGTGCTCGACGGCACGTGGGCATCCTCACGCGATGTGTACATATGGGTCAACCGGGTGGTCAGACGGGTCGCTACGACCGTCACGGCGACTATCGCGCCAACCAGCAACACCTGGCGCGTCGCCGCAAGAGTTCCGGGCGAAAGACCAAGTCGCCCAGCTGCTATCGAGGCGCCGAGGATCAAGAATAGGAACTCTGTCATACCCGACAGGGCACTCGCGAGTGCTTCTCCCCAGAGCCAGTTGCGGCTGTGCGAGACGGCTCGGATGCGAGCGACCACGATCCGATCGGCGAGCACCCCGACGATCAGCGCCACCGCGACGATCGCGATCGGTATGCTCCAGCGCGCTAGGACGTCATCCACGGGTTTGCCTCCTGTCGAACTCGGTCGGGTCGTGCAAGCTCGGGCCGAGCGCCGCCTTTCGCATTGCTCACTTGGCGTCGGCCTCGGTCATGGCCTTCAGCAACTCGCGCACGTCGCGTACGGAACGTACCGAATGTGCCGCATGCGTGGGGCCGACGCCCACCTTGATCGTCCAGGAATCTTCGGGCGCCATCTCGAAGACGTCCTCATCGGTACGGTCGTCGCCCACGAACAGCAGGAAGTCCACGTCATCCTGGGCCATCCAGCGGTAAGCCGCCCTCGCCTTGTTGACCCCGGCCAATCGTACTTCGACGACTCTATTACCCTCGGTCACAGCAAGGTCTTCTTCGGCGACAACGTTGTCGAGCGCCTCCTTGAGTTCGGTCACGCGGGTCTCGGCCAATCGCGGATGCGCCCTGCGATGGTTCCACACCAGCGAGTAATCCTTCTCCTCCACGAACGAGCCGGGTGTGCGGTCGGTGAACATGTCCAGAACCGGTCTGACCGGCTCTTTCCACTCGTCACTCATCGGTTCGATCGTCACCCACTCACCCGAGCGGTCGTGGATCCAGACTCCGTGCTCGGCCACGAGATCGACGGGAAGGTGCCCGAGCCAATCGTCCACAGTCTTGCGATCGCGTCCCGAGATAACCACCACGTCGGTGCTCTCGTCGGAACCGAGCGCTTCGAGCAGTTCGAGCACCTCGCGGTCGGGAGCCATTTCTTCGGCACGCGTCGAGAAAGGCATCAACGTCCCATCGTAGTCGAGCAGGAGCAGGCGGTTCTTGGCAGCGGCGAAAGCCCGCACTAGTTCCTTGCGTGTTTCGGAGTCGAGCGGGGTGGCGCCGAAGTCGATCTGGGCCACCTTCACCTCTTCGAGTTTGCCGAGGAAGTCCTCGGCCCAGCGCTGCACGGTGTAGCGCGAGAGCCTGCGGACCATGGACTCGTTGCGCTTGCATTGTTCGTCTTCGGGCATAGTGAGAGCCGTGTGAATCGCTTCAACCATGCCGTCGAGGTCGAACGGGTTCACCTGTACGGCCTCACCGAGCTCGCGGGCAGCTCCGGCCATCTCCGAGAGTACGAGGACACCGTCGCGTCCCGCGTGCGCGGCGACGTACTCCTTGGCGATGAGGTTCATTCCGTCGCGCAGCGGCGTCACCAGCGCGACGTCGGCCGCCGCATACATGCCCAGCAGCGTGTGGAATGGCAGGGGGCGATAGAGATAGCGGATCGGCGTCCAATCGATTGTGGAGTACTGACCGTTGATCGAGCCGACAAGCTGATCTACCTCGCTTTTCAGATCGCGGTAGTGCCGCACGCGCGTGCGGGACGGGACGGCGACCGCCACGAGCGTCACCTTGTCGCGCCATTCCGGATGGCGTTCTAGGAAAGCCGCAAAGGCTCTCAGGCGGTGGGGTATGCCTTTGGTGTAGTCGAGCCGGTCGATCGAGAGGATCACCTTTCGGTCGCGCGTGCGTTGCGTGATTCGCTCGGCCTCGTGGGCTGCCTGCTCGGAGTGCGCTCCCTCGGCATAGCGCTCGAAGTCGATCCCCATCGGGAATGCGTCGGCAAGCAAGAGCCGGTCGCCGAAGCTCACGCGGCCGAAATGGTCCTCGGTGCCGAGGATGCGTCTCGAGGCGCCTAGGAAGTAGCGGACGTAGTCATAGGTGTGAAACCCGATGAGATCCGCGCCAAGGAGACCTTCGAGGAGTTCGGAGCGCCAGGGGAGCATGCGAAAGACCTCGAAGACCGGAAATGGTATGTGCAGGAAGAACCCTATGCTTGCCTTAGGAAGCTTCTCGCGCAGCATCTGAGGCAGCAGCATGAGTTGGTAGTCTTGGACCCAGATCGTGTCGTCGGGACGCGCTATCTCTAACACGGCGTCGCGGAACTTGCGATTGGCGCGCTTGTACGCTGCCCATGTGGAACTGTCGAACTCGGCGAACTGCGTGAACTGGTGTAGAAGCGGCCACAGCGTCTTGTTCGAGAAACCGTGATAGTAGTCGCGTACGTCATCGGCGGTGAGGAAGACCGGCACGCATTGGTGTTCGTCTCTTAGCCGGGTGCGAATGTGTTCGCGCTCTTCTTCATCGAGACGCCCGGCGGCTACATCGGCCCAGCCCACCCATAGACTCTCATGCGTCTCATGGTACGAGCCGAGTCCGGTAGCCACGCCCCCCACGCTTCCTTTGAAGACGAGGTCGCCCTTGCGGCGCTCCACTGTCACGGGCAGACGGTTGGAGACGATCAGCAGTCGCTTCATGGCTTCCCCGGGGCCTAGTAGCGGTGGCCGTCCCGGTTCCTGTGGCCCTCCGGGCGGCGGCTTCCTCCTACCCTAACATTCCCGAAACGCTGCAGTAGGTTTTGACCAGGGTCGAAACGCACGCTAAACTTCCCTTTGCCTTGTGCGCGGGCAGGGTCGCCCGGGCACCTGGGGCCGTTAGCTCAGTTGGTAGAGCAGGGGACTTTTAATCCCAAGGTCGCAGGTTCGAAACCTGCACGGCCCACCAGAATGCGAACATGCCCCCATCGTCTAGAGGCCAAGGACTCCGCCCTTTCAAGGCGGCAACAGGGATTCGAATTCCCTTGGGGGCACCAGAATTCACGCAGGTAGAGCCGCCTATTCCGGTAGGCGGCTCGCCTGTTTCTCACCACTTACTCACCACATGTGCGGGAAAGTGCGTGTCGAAAGCTGCGGGCACGAGGCTTTGGGGCCCGACAGACGTGGTCTCGGTGCTCGGCAAGAGGAGGCTTGGTCAGTGGTATTGTGTGGCGTGAACGTGTAGAGCGGGCCTTGCGAAGGCGCTCGGCTGATGCTTCGGGAGGGAGAAGAGGCATCACAGGATCACGGCACGCAGTCACCAGTGTCCTCGTAGCGGTGCTGGTGCTATCCGGCGTCACTCCTACTCTAGTCGCCATAGGCGATCCTGAGGGCCAGTGCTATGCGAACGGTGGCTGGGGCAGGGGGACGTGTAGCTTCGCAGTCGGTTTCGGGCACGCGGGCTTCTTTCGCTCTGGCGCTCATTTGGCATTGAACGGGACTCCACCTTCTGAGTGCGAAGCTCGCGTCAAGACGGCCGGCGGGGTCGCACCCACCGGCGAGAGTCTCATGCTTTGCATGGGCGGAGCACCCGTCGAAGCCGAAGTCCTCTGTGCCGCCGACGATGAGCTAGATCACGGAGAAGACTGGACCTATACCGAACGCAGACCTCATGGAGCTGACGAGCAGAGAAGCTGGTGGCTCACAGCCTCCTGCAGCACTGGGCAGCGTCTCTTGGTCGGTGCTGCCGGTGGGGGCGGTCGGCTTTGGACATCATCCGACTACGGAGAGACCTGGACGGAGCGTCAGCCTGCCGGGGACGTGGACCGTGGCTGGTATGCAGGCGCTTCCAGCGCCGATGGCTCACGACTCGTTGCTGGTTGCGCCCATGGGAACGGTCGCCTGTACACATCCAGCGACTACGGGGCTTCTTGGACACAGCGGCAGCCTGCCGGGAACGTTGACAGGAACTGGACTAGTGCTGCCTGTAGCGATGACGGTCAGCACATCATCGCAGCAGTCAACGATGGCCGTCTCTACACGTCTAGTGATTACGGAGCCAACTGGACGGAGCGCACTCCTGCCGGGTCGAATGA
>PWVH01000096.1 GCA_003563465.1 Coriobacteriaceae bacterium
CCAGCGATAACCGCAGGCTGGGAGCTCATCGGGCTCTCGGCCTGTTCGCATCCCTGTCCATAAGACGAGTGTCCGTGTACGCTTCAGGTGCCGATGTCGGCGCCAATGGCACCTTCTAAGGAGGTCCATGTGCGAGGCTTGCTCGGCGGATTGCGGATCGATTCGGATGCGCGCTTTGCGTATGGCGCGACACTCGGCCTGCTCATCGCGTCGATAGTCGTGACGATCGCGTCGGGCAGTTCGGGTGCCGCTCCTGCGACGTCGGGCGTCCTTCAGGGGTTCGCGCTGATCTTCACTCTGTCGGTTTCCGGCGTCACCCGGCGGACACTTCTGATTGCAGTGCTCCTTGGAGTGACTGCGACGTCAGCGGCTACTGCGTTCACGCAACTCTCACTCAGCGGGTCTCCGGTAGTTGGGCCTGTACTCTGGGCGCTCATCGTGGCTGCCACCATCGCTGCGATCCTCAGGCATCTGGGTCGTGTCGCCAGTGTCGACGCCCAGACTGTCATGGCCCTACTCTCCATCTACTTGTTGCTCGGTCTGTTCTTCGGCTATGTCTTCATGCTTACAGATGCGCTTACGGGCGGGTTCTTCGCGCGTGGCGACGCGCACGCTGGCTCGTTCGTCTATTTCAGCTTCGTGACTATAGCGACTGTGGGTTACGGCGATCTCGCTCCTCAGGAGGGTTTGCCTCGCGCCCTCGCGGTCGCGGAGGCCATCATCGGGCAGCTCTACCTTGTCACGGTGGTCGCGCTGGCCGTGAGTCGCATGAGCCGGAAGCGTACCGGCGATCAGCAAGGACGCGGTCTCTAGCGAGCCTGGGCCACGACCGGCTAGTGGTGGATCGCCAGTTTGACCGCGACTACCAGGAGGCCCAGTGCGGTCGACAGGACTACGAGCAGGATTCTGTGCGGCCAACTCGCTTGCGCAACGCTCCCGGCCGCGATGCCGACGAGCGCCAGGATCGTGACGCCGACCGTCGCGGTGAGGCGGAGTGCGATCTGCATGGAGTAGAGACCGATCGCCACGCCGAGCAGAGGTACTGCCATCAGGAGAGCAGCCGAGACGATCGGCCACGAGCCACTGAGTGCCGCTGCTATGTCGGACCCGGTAATCCTGACGCCACTCGTGATGCGATGGCTCATGAGCGTGGAGTAGGCATGGGCCAGCCATATCGCTGCCCCTCCGACTACTACCACGGCCAGCCCGGAAAGCCACCCGGTGTGCGCTGGGTTGATTCCGGCAACCGCCACGAGCCCGATGACGGTGCCGTAGATGAACTCTGTCAGCCTGTGACCGTCGATACGCGAAGTCTGCTGCCCTTCTTCCATGGCTACCCTTTCGTCTCACATTCGTCCCGGGTCGTCCTCGGGTGACCGCTGTGCATGTGCGATCAACTTCCCCGGGTAGGTCGTCCAGCCACAAGACATCGGCACGCTCGTTCTGAGTGTAGCCAATACCCAAGCTGCGGTCAGGAACACACTCGGTGAGCGGTTCGAAGCGCATCGACTATCGCCCACCAACAACCCTCGAGATCCTGGCTGAGTAGTCTGGATCTCGTTTGTTGGGCGCCATGCTACATTGATCAACCGTTCGTGCTGGAGGAGAACACTCGCGAAACCGTGCAACTGCTGCGTGCTCAGCTCGCTCCAGCTGCTGATGCTCACGAGCGAGAGGAGACCGTACCTCCTGTCGCTCCAGTTCAGTAGGGGTTTGACAGTTGCCCTCGGCAAACGTGGGGAGATGCTGGCCTTGAACGGATCGGCGCGGCGCGCACCCCGGTGAACGGAGGATCACGCTGTCTCGGTTCCGGAGGCGAGCGCGCAAGTAGCAGCGGCGGCATCCACACCGTACCGCTCGCGCGTGTGAGCGTACACGATGCCGGTAGCGACGGCGAAGGCGAGCCAGCTTGCGGAGTTCACGGTTTGCTCCACCCACTGCAGCGGGATCGTCTGGTTCGGAAGTCGTGCCAGGAAGTTGAGCACGAGCGTGCCGACGAGGTTGGTCGCAAGGAGCAGCGTGGCCAAATTGAGCCGCTCCCGCACTGCGAATATGACGAACAGGACGTTTAGGCCCAGGGCCGCCACGACCATCATGCCGAGGAGCACGCGACTCCAAGCGGGCGAGTCCGGCATGAGTAGCGCTAGGGCCAGCGAGACTGCGAGCGTCAGTGCGACGGAGAGAGGGCCCAGCACGCGGGGCGGCGTGGCCGACAACTGGCGCACGATGCGCGTCATGCCCCAGACGCCGAACGCGAGCAGCAGGAATCCCGGTGCCATGAACACGAAGAGGCTGTTGTCGAGCCAGCGTATGTCGACAGCCCCACTGCTTATGGCCATGATGAGCTTCCATGTCGCCTTGGCAGTCCCGCCTGCCAGCACGAGGAGTGCTCCGAGAGCGACCGTCCGTCCCATCTCCGAGCAGACGAACCCAACCATCCGTACGACCCAGTAAAGGGCCACGCCTGTGAACAGGACCGGCAGGAAGTCGTAGAGTGCCAGCAGGACGGTGTAGTGCATCTCAGCTCCCTGCGTCGCTGCCAATGCGGTAGGTGTCGGAGGATACCGCCGTGTCGCACATGCTGACGACGCCCGGCACGATCTCTCGGGCGACGAGCAGCGGCTCGACGCGCTCGAAGATCGCTTCGATCGTCAGACGGTGGTCGTCCCAGGCACCGAGGTTCACGAGCTCCACACTCTCCGGGATGCGTGCCTTCGCGATCATCTCCGGCACGTGAACCTGGCTACTCAAAGCATCGGCGCTGATGGCTGCCGAGAAGTAGAGGATCTTCTCGACGCCGCGAGCGGCGAGCTCTTCGACCTTCTCGACCGGCTTGGGCCGCTTGAACATCATCCAGGCCATGCTCAGGTTCTGGGGCCGGTAGCCGTTGGCGGCCAGCAGATCGAGCACGGACTGCCGGAACGCGATCTCCTGCTCGGTCTCAGTGGGGAACTCGCGGTCCCACTCGGCGGGCTGGCCGTACCCCACGAGCAGGACACCGACCTTGGAACGGTCGGTGTCGCCGGTGGCCGCATCCACCTTGTCTAAGAACATCTGGTGCAGGGTCGCCGAGTCCCACAGCGGGCAGGTGTGGACGACCTCGATGCCGAGTTCGGCGGCGGGAGCCGCCGCGATGAGCGCCTTGCCCTTTGCGGTGTGGTTCGAGACGGTGGTGAAGATCTCGGCTACGACGATCCGCGCCGCTCCCTCGTTGATCGCTTGGATGAGTGCGGCGTCCGGCCGGGGGTCGTCGTCCAGGAAGGAGAAGTAGACGCGAACACCAACGTGCCCGGCCTCCCGGAGGCGCTCTTCGAGAAGGCGGCACATCCGGCAGTGGGTCTGGCGGTGGTTACTCCTGCCGACACGCAGGTAGGACTGCCGCAACCGGTAGATGAAGATGGGGCGGACGAAGAAGGGCACGAACGCTATCCCGTCCTCGTCGAACTCGCGGAACTGGTTGACCCATCCGATGGGGTCGAAGGTCTCCGGCTCGCCGTGGGTGAAGTAGACGACGGCGGTGTGACCGCTGCGGTCGTTGGGCTCGGGCGGTGCCAGAGCGGGGACGAGCCGCGGGTCTTCGCGCGCCAGCACGCTCTTCGTCCGCAGTAGGTAGCCGACGAAGAACGCGCCAACCGCCAGCGCCGCCGCGGCTGGTATCAGCATTCCGCTGAAAAGGGTCGCCACGAGAGTGGTCGTCGCTATGGCCGCGAGGACCCAGAGCAGCATCGCTCGGCCCGCGACGAGCGGATGGACAGTCAGATACTCGACGAGGAGGAACCCCGCGGCGAACCCGCAGACGGCTACTGCCAGCAGTTCTGCAACAACCATGCTCCCTACATCCTCTGCCTCGAGGTCACTCTGTGCCTGCTACATCATTCTGGTGGCCTGCGCGTTGGGCGGACAGTTTGGTCCCGGTCCGTCCGGTGGCCGCGGAACCCTTCATCAGTTTCATCACATGTTCCACGTCGAGTTCATGGCCTTCGCGCTTCAGCCGCTGCATCTCTCGGGCTTCAGGCACCTGTCCGGCAACGTAGAGCACCGTGACGGCGACCGCGAAGGCCACCTCGGGACTGAAGATGCCGTCACGCCACGCGAACCAGGGAATCGTGA
>PWVH01000021.1 GCA_003563465.1 Coriobacteriaceae bacterium
ATCTGGCGGCCGATGCGGGCCCCGGTGATATCCGCCCACTCCCTTGAGCCCTCGGCATCGAAGGTCACATTGACCTCGATCTCGTTGGTCTGCGGATTCGTACCGATACTGGCGCTGGTTATCACATCACCGGTAAGCAGCACGTCGCCGAGTGTCACTTCCCCGGCCTCGTCGACACCCACTACATCGCGAATCTCTAGCTGGCCGGTGGAGCCAAGAGCGTCGAGCGCTTCCTGAGCGTTGGCGATACCAGGTAACTGGACCAATATCGAATCTCCACCCTGCCGCTGGATGGAGACTTCAGAGGCACCGAGGCGATCGACGCGATTGCGAACGATCAGTTCCGCACGGTCCATCACCTCATCGGTGACCCGCGTCTCGGGCGTCTCTTCGGCAGTGAGGATCACCGAGAGTCCACCTTGAATGTCAAGGCCCTGGCTAATGTTCTCTCCCGGCGGCCAGAACTGCCACCAGGCAAGCGCGACAAGCACCGCAACGATCGCGATTGCCAATACTCTGAATTGCTTGGGATCCATACTCCTGCCTTTCTCAAGATCCACGAACGCGTGAATCAGAGTAGTTTCGTCTCGTTTATGACCAACGCGAAGCGCGCATCAAGTGCCGCAGCCGCACGACGACACATCTGCATACGCGTCAGGAATATCTCGAAGTACTCCATCACCTGACTTATAGCGGTGTCGATGTCTATCTCAAGTGTCAGGTCCCGGCTCTCGGCATCCACACGCAGAAAGGACCGTTTCGCCGCGTAGTTCACCCTATCGTGGATGTCTACAGCAGCCGGATCGGGGTTGCGCACGCGCGTATGGTGCACGTCCGACTTGTCTGCGATTATCGCCGCTGCCGCCACTGCGGTCGAGGGGTCACCGAACTGTTCCTCGTGGTTGCCGACGGCATTGATGACCATGGCCACCTCTTTGGGAGGCATGCCGAGGCGATACAAAGCGTCCTTAGCAAGCATCGCTGTGGCCACACCGTGGCTCTCTCGCCCGACGCAGTTCCCGATATCGTGGAGGAAGCCCGATATGGCAGACAACTCTGCACTACGATCGTCGTATCCGAGACGCCGCATGACGTTGCCTGCGATCTGAGCCACGAGATTAGCATGCCGCAGGCCGTGCTCGGTATAGCCGATAGAACCCAGAAAGGCGTCGCCCATCTCCAGGTATGCGAGCAGTTCTTCGTCACCCCGCACATCCTCCAGGGTCACCACACCCGAACGATCCGGCATCTCAGTCGTCGTCCTCGTCCTCAGAGGCTATCTCGATATCAGGGTCGACCGCTTCCTCGGGTGCGATGCGCTGACCGATAGAGTTCTTGTCGAAATCCAGCTCGACTCCGTCGGCCACGCGCAGCGTGAGCACATCGTCCCTCATCGCCGTGATCGTGCCGTGCAATCCGCCGATCGTCACAACCCGATCCCCGACAGACAGAGCAGCCAGCAGATCGCGCATCTGCTTGGAACGCTGCATCTGCGGACGGATTATAAGCAGGTAGAAAGCCAGGACGAGAATGCCTAGGTAGATGAGTCCACCGGAACCCTGCATGGGCACCTCCGTCGTGCGTCGTGGTTGACGTTCAGCGACCGCGCCTGAACGAAGCCGCAATCACTTATCATATCACTCGAACCCATAGGCCTTCAGTAGTCATCTGCGCCCGAACCGGCCATCCAGTCCTCCAAGAATCCAGCGAACCGCTGTTCGGCGATAGCCTCTCGCGCCGTGGCGGTAAGGTCCATGAGGAATGCCAAGTTGTGTATGGACAAGAGAACCGACCCCAGCATCTCCTTCATCACCACGAGATGGCGCAGGTAGGATCGCGTATAACCGCTACACGTCGGGCAGTGACACTCTGGATCGAGGGGTGAGAAGTCCCGTTTGTAGCGCGCGTTCTTCAGGTTCATTCGACCCTGTGAGGATAGCGCGGTGCCAGTGCGTGCCGTACGCGTAGGTAGCACGCAATCGAACATGTCGACGCCCATCGCGATCGCACTCAGCATCGAAGTCGGTGTCCCAACCCCCATCAGATAGCGTGGACGGTCCGCCGGAAGAGCCTTCACTACCGTCTCCAGGCTTTCGAGCATGGCATCGTGCGGCTCGCCTACCGAATATCCCCCGATGCCGTATCCCTCAAAGCCGATGTCCACCGTAAGCTGTACACTCTCGGCACGTAGTTCAAAATCAAGCCCGCCTTGGACGATTCCGAAGAGGGCCTGATCCTCCCGTGTGTGCGCGGCTTTGCAGCGTCGAGCCCAGTCCGCACTACGGCGCACCGCCTCGGCGATCTCCGAGCGTTCGGCAGAGTGTGGCGGGCAGACGTCCAAGACCATGGCGATGTCAGATCCTAGGGCCTGTTGGACCGCCATGTTCTCCTCGGGAGTCCAGAAATGTGACTCACCATCAATTATGCTTCTGAAGCGAACCCCTTCGTCAGTCAGCTTGAAGGTTTCGACTAGCGAGAATATCTGGAATCCGCCCGAATCGGTGAGAATCACACGGTCCCAGTTCATGAAAGCGTGTAGACCCCCGCTCGCTGCGATCACTTCGTGGCCGGGCCGCAGGAACAAATGGTATGCGTTCGACAGTAGTACCTCAGCGCCAAGTTCCGAAAGCTGCGACACGGTGAGGCCTTTTACGGTCGCACGAGTCCCGACCGGCATGAACACGGGTGTCTGCACCGTACCGTGAGGTGTGGTCAAGACACCGCATCGGGCCGAGGTAGCGCCGTCGAGCTGTCTCACGGAGAAATCGAAGGATTGCATGAATGCGATTCTAGCAGCTGAACGGCTGCGCTATGCTTACTGCTGATGAACTTCCACGTATTCATGTCCGTCTTATGGGGTGAGAAATGACGGCAGCTTCGCGGGGCGAGGACGCTGCGGTCGTCGACGCGGCCAGAAACGGTGACCCGGTCGCGTTCGAACGACTCGTGCGCATTCATGCGGGTGCGGTCTACGCCCACGCCATGCGCTTCTTCGGCGATTCCCATACTGCCGAAGACGTCGTCCAGGAGGTGTTCATCAAGGTGTTCCGTTCCATCCAGAGTTTCGATGGAAGCGCGGCGTTCTCAACGTGGCTCTACCGAGTCACCCGTAACGTCTGCCTGGACACCTTGCGCAGTGGCCGGCGCCGGCCCACACCGATCGATCTGGTCGATATCACACTCACTGCCCCGAACGATCCTGCCGGGGAAGCCATCACGTCAGCAACGGTCGAAAAGACGATACGCGCGCTACCCCCGGAAGACCGTGATGCGCTGAGTGCCGTCGGATTGTTCGGGATGACGTACGCCGAGGCCGCTAAGACGCTAGGCATCCCCGAGGGAACCGTCAAGTCCCGCGTGTTCCGGGCTCGCCGCGTGCTGATCGACGCCTTGACTCCAAAGGGAGGCGACCGATGACCATGGACTGCACTTCAATACAGCGGATGATCTCCGCCGCCTTCGATGGAGAAGTGCAGGAGTCCCATGAGCTCGAACTAGTCAGGAATCACTGTCGCCACTGCTCGGCTTGTTCGACTTTTCTCTCCACGCTTCAAGCCATCCGCCGCCTGCCTGAACCGCAAGTATCCGAGGAAGTCATATCCCGCACGATAGAAGCCGTGCGCGCGGAGGCGCCTGCCGAAGAACTCCCTACCCTGTCCGAAGTTGCTTCCGAACCGACGCCTGGCAGCCGGCTAGCGAAAGAGGAACGATCCGCGTCTGCAGTCCTCGAAATCCGACACGTCTCCGACAACAGAATCCGCGCCGACGCCTCGCCGGCCGCACGACCCCGGTGGCAAGGATGGACTCCATGGGCGGCGGCGGCGGCCGTGTTCTTCATCGCCGCGGGCGTGGTCACTGCTCAAGGTGTCCGCTTCCTGCTCACTGACGAACGCGACGCCCTGCGCTCCCCCGGCGCCCTGACTTTCGATGCAGCTGAGAAGGACGTGACGGGCGTGCCCGAGCGAGCCGACAGCCCGGCCGCAGTACCGGAAGAAACCGATGC
>PWVH01000092.1 GCA_003563465.1 Coriobacteriaceae bacterium
ACCGCTCTCGGCGCGCGCGTGATCGATTACGCGAGCAAGATGCAGTGCTGCGGCGGGGCGTTGGACCGCGTGGGCGAGAGGGAAGCCTCGCTTTCCTTCGCGCGCCGCAAACTCGCCGACATCGAGCAGGAGGAGATCGATGCGCTCGTGGTCGTGTGCCCGAGCTGCTTCCAGCAGTTCGACCTGAACCAGGCCGCGCTGCAACGGGCGAACGAAGACGTGCACGTCCCGGTCTTCTACCTGGCGGAGCTGATCGCGCTCGCTTACGGTCACGAGCCTGCCGATATCGGCCTGGACATGCACCGCGTATCGGTCGAGCCCTTCCTCGAGCGTTGGGGTGCGCGTACGGCGGACAAGATCCGGCTCGCGTCTCACTTCGACGTGAGTCTCCTCGGCAAGTGCTACACCTGCCAGGCATGCAAGGACGATTGCCCGGTGTGCAAGATCGACCCTGCATTCCAGCCGACCGAGATCATCGGCGACCTGCTCCGGGGCTATCTCGACGACGTGGTTGCCGACAAGCAGCTGTGGAAGTGCCTGGAGTGCTACACGTGCCAAGAGCTCTGTCCTTCCGACATCGGCATGGCCGAGGCCTTCCGCAAACTGAAGGAGCTCGCTATGGTCGCAGGGAGCGGGCCGGAGTCGGTGTCCACCGCTTACCAGACGTTTCTCGATTCAGGCGTGCTGGGCACGCCGAGGGAGTCCGCCCGTAAGAAGCTTGGGCTCGGAGCCCTTCCCGCCACCGGTGGCGACGCCATCTCGCGCCTGATGACCTGCGAGCGCGACCGCGAGTTTGTCGCCGACACCGCAGCCGTCGCCGACACCACAGCCGTCCCCGACACCGCAGCTGTCGCCGACACAGCGACCGCGACCGAGGGAGAGTGACAGATGCGCTACGAACCGCTTCTGGAGCGAATGCCCACCACGCGCATGCCCGCATTCACCGACCGCGAAGCTGCGTTCGGTCTCGAGCGTCCGTCGTATGCGGCCGAAGCGCCCTTCAAGATCCACGGCGGATGCGGCCTGACCGGCATCTGCGACGAGTCCGGGGCTCTGATGAGCGGCGAGGTGGCGATCCGCGCGATGGCCGTCCAGCGCGACCGGGGTAACGGCCTCGGCGGCGGATATGCTGGCTACGGCATCTACCCCGAGCTTCCCGACCACTTCTGCTTCCACATGATGTATCACGACACCCGCGCCAAAGAGGATGCCGAGGCGGTCTTCGACAGCTACTTCCAGGTAGACCTGGCCGAACCGATGCCGATACGCCGAGTCAAGGGCATTGCCGACGCCCCAATCCTCTGGCGCTACTTCCTGGAGCCCGACCCTCACAAGCTCGAGGATTCCGACATGAGCGCCGAGGACTTCGTGGTGCACGCCGTCATGCTCATCAACTCCACGATAGAAGGCGCCTTCGTGGCTTCCAGCGGCAAGAACATGGGCGCCTTCAAAGGCGTGGGCTTTCCCGAGGAGATCGGCCACTACTACCTGCTCGAGGAGTACGAGGGCCACACGTGGGTCGGACACAACCGCTTTCCCACCAACACGCCTGGCTGGTGGGGCGGCGCGCATCCGTTCACGCTTCTGGACTGGTCGATCGTCCACAACGGGGAGATCTCCAGCTACGGAATCAACTCCCGCTACTTAGAGCAGTTCGGCTACAAGTGCACACTGGGCACCGACACCGAGGTCGCTGCCTACCTGTTCGATCTCATGCTGCGCCGCCACAAGCTGCCCATCGAACTTGCGTGCAAGGCGCTGGCAAGCCCGCTGTGGTCCGAGATCGATCGGATGCCCGAAGACGAGCAGGCGCTCATGCGCTCCCTGCGCGCCGTCTACGGCCCGGGCATGCTCAACGGCCCCTTCGCCATCGTGCTGGGCTTCAACGGGGGCATGGTCGCACTCAACGACCGCATCAAGCTGCGTCCGCTAGTGGCCGCGCGTCAAGGCTCGATCGTGATGGTCGCCTCGGAAGAGAGCGCCATACGCGAGGTTCTCGAGAACCCGGACATCGTGTGGGCGCCCAAGGCCGGTGAGCCCGTGATCGCACGTATCGAAGGATTCGAGCAGCCCATACACGGCGGTCTTCATCTGCCTGCCGAAGAAGTTTCGTGCGCGGTCACCGGAACGGCCGAAGTGTGCGAGACGGTGGGGGTGAGTTGAGATGCCGCAGACACTGATTCAGCCCGAGTTCAAGGTCAAGATCGACTACGACAAGTGCCACAAGTGCGGTCGCTGCGTGCAGCAGTGCGGGTGGAACGTCTATTCGTTCAACGAACGCCCCATCCCCGACGACGCGAAGTGCCGAGCGTGCCACCGGTGCGTCACTTATTGCCCGGCCCGCTGCATCACCATCGAGAAGAACGACCTTGCTTTCCGCGACAACGACGGTTGGGGCCCTGCGCTGCGCAAGTCGGTGTGGCGTCAGGCCGAAACCGGCGGAGTCATGCTCACGGGCATGGGTAACGACAAGCCCTACGTCAACATCTTCGACCATCTGGTGTTGGACGCCTGTCAGGTCACCAATCCTTCGATCGACCCGCTGCGCGAGCCGATGGAGCTGCGCACCTACCTCGGCAGGAAGCCCGATGCCGTGGCCGTCGAGCCCGATGGAAAAGGGGGCTTTCGGCTTGCCGAGGAGCTTGCCGCAGATGGATGGCTCGACAAGAACATCCAAGTCGACACGCCGGTGATCTTCTCTCCCATGAGTTATGGCTCGGTCTCGCTGAACGTGCACCGCTCTCTCGCGATGGCCGCAGAGCGCCTCGGCACGCTCATGAACACCGGCGAGGGCGGTCTGCACGCCGATCTCTATCCTTACGCGGATCACGTGATCGTACAGGTCGCTTCGGGCAGGTTCGGCGTGGATCCGGAGTACCTCAGCCGAGGCGCCGCGGTCGAGATCAAGGTCGGCCAAGGGGCCAAGCCCGGCATCGGCGGGCACCTGCCTGGCGAGAAGATCAACCGCGAGGTCTCCGAGACCCGCATGATCCCTCAGGGAACCGACGCCATCTCTCCCGCGCCTCATCACGACATCTACTCGATCGAGGACTTGCGTCAGCTCATCTACTCGATCAAAGAGGCGACCGACTACAAACCTGTAGGCGTCAAGATCGCAGCCGTACACAACGTGGCTGCTATCGCGAGCGGAATCGTGCGCGCCGGCGCCGACTACGTCTATCTCGACGGATTCCGGGGCGGCACCGGAGCGGCCCCGCAGATCATACGCGATCACATCGGTCTTCCGATCGAGATCGCTGTCGCGGTGGTCGACCAAAGGCTGCGGGACGAGGGTATCCGCCACCAGGCTTCCATCGTGGCAGCCGGCTCTATCCGGTCCTCGGCCGATCTCGCCAAGATCATCGCACTCGGCGCCGACGTCGCGGCAATCGGTTCGGCGGCGCTCATGGCGCTCGGGTGCCATCTCTGCCAGGGATGTCACACGGGTTCGTGCTCATGGGGGCTGACCACACAAAAGCCAGAGCTCACCAGGCGTGTCGATCCCGAGTGGGGAGCCGAGCGGCTGGTGAACCTCGTGAGCGCCTGGAGCCACGAGTTGCAAGAGATCCTCGGGGCACTCGGCGTGAACGCCGTCGAGTCGCTGCGTGGGAGCCGCGAGCGCTTGCGCGCGATCGGGCTCGACGAACAGACGTGCAAGATCCTGGGCGTCAAGCCCGCGGGAATGTAGGAGGAGCGCACATGGCGGTGACGAGCGAGACGAGAAAGCCTCTCGAAGGATACGTACAGGCCGACCCCGAGGTCACCATCGACGGCAATGTCGCGACCATCGACGCCCGGGGCATCTACTACAAGCAGCTCAACGAAGCCGTGCGGCGTTGTCTGGCCGAGGGTGTCGACAAGGTGGTCCTGCAAGACGTGAACGGCCAGCGCTACATCGGCACCGGGATCAGGGGCGCCGACAAGCACATCGAGGTCTTCGGCACCGCCGGCCAAGACATGGCGATGTTCATGGACGGTCCGACCGTAGAGGTCTTCGGCAATGCTCAAGACGGCGTGGGCAACACGATGAACGCCGGCAAGGTGATCGTGCATGGGGATGCCGGCGATGTGCTCGGCTACGGGATGCGCGGGGGAACCCTGCTCGTGCGCGGGGATGTGGGCTACCGGGTCGGTATCCACATGAAGGCATACGAGGGCCACGTGCCGGTCATGGTATGCGGAGGCAAGGCGCGGGACTTCTTCGGCGAGTATATGGCCGGGGGGACGTTGGTCTTGCTGGGCATGGGCTCGAACTCCGATCGCCCGCTCGTAGGCGGCTATCTCGGCACGGGGATGCATGGCGGCGTCATCTACTTGCGCGGCGAGGTAGAGCCGTGGCAGTGCGGCAAGGAGGTCGGCATCTTCGAGGCGGATGAGGACGATCTCGCTCGGCTTCGTCCGGTACTCGAGGAGTATTGCGAGGCGTTCGGTGTCGAGCTCGCCGAAGTGCTCTCGGTGCCGTTTACCAAGCTCTTGCCGACGAGTCACCGGCCCTACGGGAAGCTCTACACCTACGTCTAGCACGTCTGGCCGAGGGGATCCTGCCCACGGGATCGGCGCCAGCGACACACTCCGTTGCGCCTTGTAGCTCAGATGCCAAGGCTTTCGTGATAGCCTCGGTGAGGCTACAGGGCGATAGGAGGATGACGTGCGCATAGCGGAGGCTTCGGATGCTGATCTGGAGGATGTGCTCTTCGTCGAGCGCATGGCGTTCGGTCAGGACGAGGAGGCAGAGCTGGTGAGGGCCCTGCTGGACGACCCGAGTGCCCGGCCGCTGCTTTCCCTGCTGGCTTACGAGGAAGAGCGGCCCGTGGGACACATCCTTCTCACCGCGGCGCAACTGGAGGGGGCTGCGCACGTGTCGGTCGCGATCCTTGCTCCGCTGGCGGTGGTGCCTGACTCCCAGGGCCGAGGGATCGGCGGTGCGCTGATCGAGCGAGGAATCGAACTCCTATCGGAATCCGGTGTGGAACTGGTGTTTGTCGCCGGGCATCCGGACTACTACCCGCGCCACGGGTTCGAACCTGCAGGCAGCCTCGGATTCGCGGCTCCACATCCGATTCCCGACAAAGACGCCGACGCGTGGATGGTGCGCGCCCTGACTCCCGGCGTGATCGGCTCTGTCCGCGGAAAGGTCATCTGCGCTGACGCGCTGGACAAGCCCGAGCACTGGCGGGAGTAGCCGAGAGCGGTTGTGTTGCGGGCGTCAGGAACGGCCGCTTCTCTTTCTTGCACAACCGCTGAATCGAGTCCTTGCCTGTCACTACTGCGATCGGCAGGCCGCCCGGGGGCTGCAGCCACTGGCCGCTCAGCACGAAGTTGTCAAGCCCCTTGATCCGCCCCGTGTGGGCCATCATCTTGCTGCCGATGGTGGGGAAGAAGGCCATGAAAGATCCTCGATGGGCGTTGCAATAGCGCTCGTAGGTAGCCGGCGTGGCGACATCGAGCACCGTTAGCTTGCCGGCGAACTGCGGGAAGTGCGCCTCGATCGCTGCGCGCACCGCTTCGCCCACGCGTTCCTTCTCGCGGCGGTATGCCTCGGGGTCGCCGGCCAGTTCGAGCCAATGATCGACCACTTCGCCGAAGTGGTTGAGGGCAACCGTGAGTGCGGTGCAGCCTTCGGGAGCGAAGTCGGGCTCGTAGGCGTAGTGATTGAGCGTGATCTGGTCGATCGTGCTACCGGCGATCTCGATTCCGTCGCACACGAATCGCACTGTCCTCGGCATGTCACCGACCTCGGCTTCGAGTCCCAGACCGATGTAGGTGTTCGACGCGAGCGGGTAGGTCTTCGGATCTCCGAAGCGCTTTTCGAAAGCGGGCTCGCGGTAGCGCCCGCCTAAGAGCCGCTCGAACACGAAGTGCGCGTCGCATGCGGCGATGAAGTGGTCGGCGGTGAAGGTGCGGCCATCCTCGGCGGTGACGTGAGCGACCCGCGTACCGTCAATGGCGACGTCTACGACCTCGCAGCCGGTCTCGACATTTCCGCCGAGAGCGCGGTAGCGTTCGGCCATGCGGCCGGCAAGCGCTTTCGAGCCGCCCGCAGGGATCGAGGACTGCCCCTCGACGAAGGTCGCGAATCCGAAGAAGAGGAAGGCGACGGCATAGTCACCCGGGGCGAAGGTCGCAAACATCTCGCGGATTGCCGGGTGGCGGAAGCGCTCGGCATACTCGGCGAGGCCGACCTTGCCGTATCGCTTCAGGACCGAACCGGCCTCCTTCATCGAAGCCATGTAGCGGATCTTTTCGAGGAGCGACATCATGTCCATCGGCTTGGCTGCCTCCATCTCGTAGGCGCCGAGCTTCTCGATGGTTGCGCAGAAATCCTCGATCCCGTCCGCATCGCTGGGGGAGAGCTCGAGCCAGCTTTCGCGAAGCCGGTCGAGGTCGCGGTAGATCGGCACTGTACCGCTCTCGTGCTCGAAGGTAAGGAAGGTGTCGGGGTGGTAGATCTCCACGCCGTCGAGCGCACCTACGCTCTTCCACAGGTCGTTCATCGGCGTGCCCTCTTTCGTGCCGACGAGCCAGTGTATGCATCCGTCGATGTGATAGCCTTTGCGGTCCCAGCCGGTGCACTCCCCGCCGAGGACGCGATGCTTCTCGAGTATCGTAGTCTCGAAGCCGTTGGCCCGAGCGAAGATACCTGCCGAGAGACCCGCGATCCCGCCGCCGATGATGACGACGCTGCCGGCAGTTCCTGTCTGTGTCGTCCTCACTTGTGCTCATCCTCTCTGAGCGCATCACCCCGCGAGCCGTGATTCCACAGAAGCCCTTCTCCTCTGCGGTTCCGAAAGCGGCTCTCACGATGGCTTCCCGGTGGCACTTGGTAGTCGGCGGCATGGCGATTCTCCTCGACTGCGGACTACCAGTGTTACCTAACACAGGTTAGCTCTACTAGAGAGAAGCGCATGTTCGTGAGCCTGAAGTCTGATCGAATCGTGATTGAGTGCTTGTCGAACTCCTACTGGAAGCCTGAGCGTGGCGACTCCGGCGTGCGTCATCGAATCCGTCCCAAATCGAAACATCGCTGAAACATGCAGGCTCTAGGCTGTGTGAAACGTGCAAGCAGACTCTGTGACAAGAAGCAGACGACCGAGCAGTCAAATCGGCTATTCGAGGAGGTAAACGGCATGGCAACCACGTTCGACAAGGAATACGTTCTCAAGACCGTCGAGGAGCGCGGCATACGTTTCGTGAGGTTCTGGTTCACCGACGTGCTCGGGTTCCTGAAGAGCTTCGCAATCAGCGACACGGAGCTCGAGACAGCGTTCGAAGAGGGCATGGGCTTCGACGGGTCGTCGATTCAGGGATTCACGCGCATCCAGGAATCGGACATGGTTGCTTTCCCGGACCCGACGACCTTTCAGATCCTGCCTTGGCGTCCGACAGAAGGCGGTGTCGCCCGGATGTTCTGCGACATCACCACACCTGATGGCGATCCGTTCGCAGGCGATCCCCGCCACGCTCTCAAGCGCCTGCTGAAGAAGGCTTCGGACATGGGCTACACCATGTACGTAGGTCCGGAACTGGAGTTCTTCTACTTCGGCGACTCCGAGGGCACCGAGCTGCTGGACAAGGGCGGTTACTTCGATTTGACACCTTTGGACGTTGCATCCGATCTGCGGAGAGACACCGTGCTCGCGCTAGAGAAACTGGGAATCCCTGTCGAGTACTCGCATCACGAGGTTGCTCCCTCTCAGCACGAGATCGACCTGCGCTACACCGATGCTCTCAGCATGGCGGATAACGTTATGACCTACCGGCTGACCGTCAAGGAGATCGCTTACGCCCACGGTGTCTACGCCACCTTCATGCCCAAGCCGATCCAGGGCGTGAACGGGTCGGGTATGCACACGCACCAGAGTCTCTTCAGCGAAGAGGGCAACGCCTTTTTCGACGCCAACGATCCGCAGGGCTACAACCTCTCGGAGGTTGGCAAGGCCTACATAGCCGGCCTGCTCAAGTATGCTCCCGACTTCTGCGCTGTGACCAACCAGTTCGTGAACTCCTACAAGCGTCTCGTTCCCGGCTACGAGGCCCCGGTCTATGTCACGTGGGCTCGCCGCAACCGCTCGGCCATGGTTCGCGTGCCCATGTACAAGCCTGGCAAGGAGAACGCGACTCGCGTCGAGCTCCGGTCGCCCGACCCGGCCGCCAACCCCTATCTCGCGTTCGCAGTGATGCTCGGCTCTGGCCTCAAAGGCATCGAAGAGGGCTTGGAGCTTCCCGCCGAGGCCACGAACAACATCTTCCACATGACCGAGGACGAGCTGGCTGCCGCCGGAATCAGGACGCTTCCGGAAGACCTCGGCGAGGCGATCAAGCTCTTCGAGAGTTCCGATGCCATGAAGGAGATCCTCGGCGAGCATATCCACATGTACTTCGTGGAGAACAAGAAGGCCGAGTGGAACGAGTACAAGGCCTACGTCACCCCGTGGGAGCAGGAGAAGTACCTGTCGGTCCTCTAGGTTCGCGTGCGACACGTTCCAGAGGAGCGCACCATCGTGTTCGGCAACGGCGCCGGGCGGACCACCCGTCCGGCGCCTCTTCGTTTGCGAGAAGACGAGGAACGCTACAATCATGCACATGAGACGGGTCCTCATCGCATCCGACGACGTGCACACCCGCGCGTGGGTCCGCAGCGCCCTGGAAAGTCTCGACGCGACGCTCAGCGAGAGCAGCGGCGGAGAGCTTGCAGGCAGGTTGAACGCTGACGAGATCGACCTAGCGGTGGTGGACGCTGGCAACGATCCCGAACCGATGGTGCAGGTGGTCGAGCGGGCAATGGACGGAGGCATGGAGGCCAAGTTGTTCCTGCTCGTAGAGTCTTCGGCGTTGCCTCATCTGCGCATGCCTACGCGTATGGGAACGGATTTCCTGGTACGAGGCGCGTCTTCGGAAGAGCTTGCGGCGAGGGTCCGCACTCTGCTCTGGCCTGGGGAGGAGGCGGATTCCCAGGAACTCGTGCGCATAGACCAGCTCACCATCAATCTCGCGACCTACCAGGCCTATATCGGGAACGATCCCATCGACTTCACTTACCTGGAGTACGCTCTCTTCGCTTTTCTCGTCACTCATCCCAACCGCGCATACAGTCGAGAGGTGCTGCTGCGACGCGTGTGGGGCTCGGACTACTACGGCGGTTCGCGCACTGTCGACGTTCACGTCCGGCGCATACGATCCAAGATCGGACCCGAGATCGGCAAGCGTCTGGAGACCGTGCGCAACGTCGGCTATCTCTGGAACGCCTGAGGTCGAGGATGGCCCCGCCTGAGGTCGAGGATGGCCCCGCCTGAGGTCGAGGGCTGATGCCGCCTGAGGTTGAGGACGGCCCCCGCCTGAGGCCGATTAGGCCACTGCTTTGCGAAGTGTGCCGAGGAACCGGTAGCCCATTCGTGTCAAGTGCTGGCACTTTCCGTCGATTCCGTGCTCGGCCATGAAGGCGCAGAGTTCGTCGGGCGAGAAAAACGTCGCCGGCTCTCCGACGAAGCGTTCGAGCAGCGCGACGATGCGGATCGGCAGCGCCTTCCGGTCGAGCTCGTAGATGACTATCACCCCTCCACAGCGGACTACGCGTGCGAACTCGAGCACCGCGGCATTCAAGTTCGCGAAGTGGTGGAAGGCGTCGGTGACGACCAGAGCGTCGTAGACGTTCGATTCGAAAGGCATCACCTCGGCCGCCCCGAGTACGGTACGCACGCCTGCGTCGCGGGGCACATGGCTCAAGAGTTCGGCGGAGGGGTCTAACACGGTCACCTCGGCATCGAGAGCGCGAGAGAGAAGGACGGCAAGCTGGCCCGACCCACCGCCCACATCCAGCACACGACCGCCAGGTGAGACGACTTTCCTCAGCGCTCCTGCGAGGAAATCAGCGTCTTCCGGAGTCCAGCGGTCACCATACCGTTTTGCCAGCGGTGCCGCCCAGTTGAAGAACCCCACCCCCGTCCTCGCTTTCTCGTGCTGGCGATGCACATCCCGGTCCACAACCCCGATACTCGATAGGTTCGTGTCGTGGGCCTCGGGTACAATCGCAAGCGCGACGTCTCGAGGAATCACCGTATCACCCGATTGTGTACCCGAACGGACGGAAATGAGCACAGGTTCGATAGCCGTCGTCGACGGCAACAGCCTGATTCACCGCGCGTTCCACGCGCTCCCGACCACGATGACGGCGCCAGACGGTCGTCCCACCAACGCCGCTTTCGGCTTCATCTCGATGCTCGTCAAGCTCGTCCAAGAGCTTAGGCCCGAAGGCGTCGTGGTGGCGTTCGACAAGGGCGAACCGGTCTTCAGGACCGAGGCACTAGAGTCTTACAAGATCAAGCGTCCTCCCACTGCCGAAGAGCTCAAAGCCCAGTTCCCGATGGTGAAGCGCCTGCTCGAAGCCCTTGCGGTGCCAATCGTTGAGGTCGAGGGCTGGGAGGGTGACGACGTCTTGGGCACCATCGCCAGGCATGCCGAGGAGACCGGGATTCGGGCACTGCTGGTCACCGGTGATCGCGACGCGCTGCAACTGGTGACCGACGACGTTCACGTCGTGAGCACACGGAAGGGCATCACCGACATCGTCGTCTACGACAAGGACGCGGTCTTCGGACGCTACGGCGTGACTCCCGAACAGGTTCCGGATTTCCTGGGTCTGAAAGGCGATAGTTCCGACAACATCCCCGGCGTTCCGGGCATCGGCGAGAAGACGGCTGCGAAGCTGATCGCCGAGTACGGTTCGCTCGACGAGGTGCTCGCTCACGCGGCCGAGATCAAGGGCAAGGTCGGCGAGAACCTGCTCAAGCATGCCGAGGACGCGCGCGTCAGCCGCATGGTCGCTACCATTCGCCGAGACGTTCCTGTGGAGATCGATCTTTCCGCGGTCAGATGGGGTGAGTTCGAGCCTTCCAGCGTGGCCGAGGCCTTCGGCGAGCTTCGGTTCACCTCACTTCTAGATCGTGTACTAGCCGCTGCGGGCGCTCAAGTCTCCGCTCTACCGGAAGCCGGTCAGGCTGATTCGGGCACTTGGAACCTCGTGGAGCGAACGGGCGCGGTGACGGCTCGCCTTACAGAGTGGACCGGTACAGCGCAGCGCTCGTGGATCGGCGTTGCACTCGACGACGGCACGAAGGAATCCCTCTTCGCCACACGCCGCGATCTTGCCGTTGCTTGCGAAGGCGATGTGGTCACGGTAGTCGGAGAGGAGACCGAAGAAGTCTTCGCGGCACTCCTCGGTAAGGGCCGTGTAGCCGCGGGCGACGTCAAGGCACTGCTCCACGAGCTCTGCCAGCCCGTCTCCGACGGCCGGTGCGACCGGTCATTCGATTCCGTCGACCCGGAGCGGCTCTTCGACTGCGCATTGGCTGCTTACCTCCTCGAGTCGAACCGTTCCTCCTACGACCTGGCTTCTTTGGCTGCCGACTATCTTGGCGTTCCGCCTCCGGAGCCGAGTGCGGATCGAAGCCGTGCGGCTATCGACGCTCAGGCGGCCGCAGAACTCGCTCCCGTCTTGGAGGACAGGCTTGACGAGGACGGTTCGCACGGCTGCTTTTCTCGCATCGAGATGCCGCTCGTGCCGGTGCTAGGACGAATGGAGAGAAAGGGAGTCGGGGTGGACACGGATGTCTTAGCCCGGCTCGCCGAGGAGACCCGCGGTCGTCTCGAAACCATCCGCAAGGAGGTCTTTAAGGAGGCCGGCGTCGAGTTCAACATCGACTCGCCCAGGCAGCTTGGGGAGGTGCTCTTCGAGAAGCTTGGCCTGCCCAAGACCAAGCGAACCAAGACCGGGTATTCCACGGATGCGTCGGTACTCTCGACGCTTGCGGTGAGTTACCCGATCGCCCAGCTGATCATGGACTATCGCGAGCTTGCCAAACTCACCTCGACCTATCTCGAGGCCCTGCCTCGATTGCTCGGCGAAGACGGGCGCTTGCACACCACCTTCAATCAGACCGTCGCTGCTACGGGACGCCTTTCCAGCAGCAACCCCAACCTGCAGAACATACCGGTGCGCACGGAACTAGGCCGCCGGATTCGAGCGGCTTTCGTGCCCGCCGTCGAGGGCCATCTGATGTTGACGGCGGACTACTCGCAGATAGAGCTGCGCATCCTTGCACATCTGTCTGGAGATGCTGGGCTCATTGAGGCTTTCACGAGTGGCGAGGACTTCCATGCCGCCACGGCGGCGCGCGTCTTTGGCGTGCAGGTCGACGAGGTCCCGCCCCAGCTTCGCGCGCGGGCGAAGGCTGTGAACTTCGGCATAGTCTATGGGCAGAGCGCGTACGGTCTTGCCGAGACGCTGAAGATCGGGCATGCGGAAGCCCAGGAGATGATCGACCGGTACTACGCTGCCTATCCTCGCGTAAGGGAGTTCCTCGATGAGACCGTCGCCGAGGCTCACCGTGCTGGGGTGGCTACGACCATGTTCGGTCGCAAGCGCCGGATTCCCGAACTGAAATCACGCAACTACTCGCTTCGGGCTTTCGGCGAACGGACTGCCATGAATCATCCGATGCAGGGCACGGCTGCCGACATCATGAAACTAGCGATGATCGAGGTGGACAGGCGCCTGCGCGAGGAGGGATTCAGCTCGAGTTTGGTGCTGCAGGTGCATGATGAGCTCGTCTTCGAGTCCCCGGCCGAGGAGATCGAGGCGCTCTCTGCGATGGCACGCTCGGTCATGGCCGGAGTGGCTGAGTTGGTCGTGCCGCTCGAGATCGATGTGGCGAGCGGTCCGGATTGGGCCAGCGCGAAATAGGGGACCAGCAGGCTGACGCCTACTCTTCTTGCCCGGAGCCACCATCCGTGTAGCGCAACCACAGTTCGCTCTGGCCTTCGTGGGCGAAGATCTCCGTCTGGCAGATGCGGTCGCCTTTTCTCCAGATCAGCAAGTACCCCTCGGAAGTCTCGAGTTCGCTCGAAAGCTCCCAGCCGTGTTCCGGCATGCGCTCGCGAATGTGACTCTCTAAGGCGTCGGGTCCTTTGGCCACGCGCTGGAACGCCACTCCTTGATCGTCGCCGATGCTATAGGTCTCGTGCGTTGCATCGGGGTGGAGAGGAATGTCGCCAGGGAACAGGGCCTTGTCATCGATACCCGGCTCCTTCTCGGTGATTGCGCCAAGGCGATCCTTGCTGGGACGGGCGTCTCGAACCACGCGGTAAAGCCCAACCCACGGATGCCTCTCCTCCAACTCGGGCAGTCGCCGGTCTATATACCTTTGCCCGAAGAGGTACGCACCGCCAGTGCATCCCGCAACCAGAACCACTATCACTAGCAGGGAGATCAGGCATCCTTTCAGGCAACCACCGCGTCGCGGCGGTGGCTCGACGGGTGCCCGTGGCTGTGATGTGACTTCGGGCGCTGCTGGCGGCGTCTCTGGTGGCACCGGTGGCGGGGAGTCGGGAGGCGGCGGTGGCGGGGACTCTGGTGGCGGCGGTGGCGGGGAGTCGGACCGTCGCTCCGCAGGATGCTGCGGTTCCGGGCCGGTGCCGGTGTGCTCGTCTTGCGCCATCGTCTTACTCCCTGACCTCGAAGACGCCGTCGTCTCGCATCTCCACCGTCATACCGAGGTCCCGTAGGGCATCGGCGGCCGATTCGCGTACCGGGAAGATCCTGAACTCGCCAAGGCAATCAGTGACCGTCGTGACATACGGGTCCTGCAGTCCCCCCTTCAGCAGCGGAATGGCTGCTTCGCCGTCCACAACGCTCAGAGCCGAGGCTGCCTCCGAGCGCAACCAGGGGTTCGAGGAGTCGGTCAAGAGATTCCGCACGTGGGTGGCTGCGTCCTGGTCACCAAGATAGGCGAGGGCTAAGACGAGGTAATCGTGCGCCTCGGGGGACGCCGCGCTGGTCGCCTGACGCAGGGCGGGTATGGCCTCGGGGTCCAGTTGCGCCATGATTGCGACAAGATGCATACGGGTGTGCTCCTCGGCAGGCAGCCAGGCCCCCAGAGGAGCCCGTCCCTGACCGGGGTCCTCGATCTCGCGCTCCAGTGCCTTCATGAGGAGTTCTACGCGTTTTTCGAGGGGGATGTCATCTCTCTGAGGAAGGGTGGCGACTGCGGCGAGGCGCACATTCCAGCTCTCGTCTCGCACTATCGTAACAAGCTCCTCGGCATCCAGGTCTAACAGAGGATTCGTTTCGGCGTCCATGTCCACGGGTGCTTCCATATCGCCATTAGCATCAAGGTCGGTCTGTCTCCCGCAACCGAACAGTGGCAGTAGGGATAGAACGACGAGTAGCACGACCCATCGCATCAGTTCGCACCCCCGCTGTTCTTGCCCGGATTGGCCCAGTCCTCACTGTCGGCCGAACCGATGAGCCAGTTCCACTCGGCCCTGCGGGCGGTGACCTCAAAGTCTCTCCCGACCGTCCGTCCGAACGTGGAGCGCTTTGTCGGATCGCAGCCGTGAGAGGGCTCTATGAGATCGGGCATTCTATCTCCGTCCCTATCCCGCGGATCGGTGACCACCATCTCATCCTTGTCCTCATCGTAGTGCCACTCGTAGCCCCACTTCTCAGGATCGTCACCCGCGGCCCACCATTCGTGGTAGTCCAGCAGGTGTTGTAGTTCGTGGAGGACGACTCGA
>PWVH01000110.1 GCA_003563465.1 Coriobacteriaceae bacterium
CCTTCGGAGCCACAGTCCGACGCTCTAACCAACTGAGCTACACCCACCGTGTGATGTCTTGGCACGCCCGGAGGGATTCGAACCCCCGACCTAGAGATTAGAAGTCTCTTGCTCTATCCAGCTGAGCTACGGGCGCATGTGCGCGCGACCGGGGAGTGCCGAAGCAGTACGGTACCCCCCGCTGCGCGAGGTTGTCAATGGAGCGGCCGACGGGACTCGAACCCGCAACAACCAGCTTGGAAGGCTGGGGCTCTACCAATTGAACTACGGCCGCAAAGCTGGTCGGGCCGGCCGGATTCGAACCGACGACCCTCTGCTCCCAAAGCAGATGCGCTACCAAACTGCGCCACGGCCCGACTCCCGGCACTTACGCCGGTACCGCCTTTAAGGCGCGGCAGCACACAGTATAGGGTCCCCGAACTAGGCGGGCAACGGGCAAGCATGCACGCTCCGGGCAGAATGCTCAGGAACGTTCGAGGCTCTCACGCAGCGCGCGAAGCGCCGCACCTCGGTGACTGATCGCGTTCTTCTCGGCAATCGACAGCTCGGCCATCGTGCGCCCGGGCGTCGCAGCGAGCCAGAAGAGCGGATCGTAGCCGAAACCGTGCTCGCCGCGCGGCTCGTTGCCGATGCGCCCCTCACACACCCCCTCGGCCACAACCTCGCTGTCGTCCTCGCGCACCAGGACGATCACGCTGCGGAAGCGGGCCTCCCGGCGTACGCGCGGCGTGTCGCCGAGCGCGAGCAGCAGCCGGGCGTTGTTCTCGGCGTCAGTCGCGCACGGGCCAGCGTAGTATCTGGAGTTGACACCGGGCTCGCCGTCGAGCGCGTCGACCTCCAGGCCGGAGTCATCGGCAAGCGCGGGTAGTCCGTAGAGCTGTCGCGCCGCAAGTGCCTTGATGCGAGCGTTCGCTTCGAAGGTCTCGCCCGTCTCCTCGGGCTCGGGCCACTCACCGAGATCAGTCGCGGCCACGAACTCCCATCCCGTGAAGGCCAGCTCCGCCCTGATCTCTTCGACTTTGTGGCGGTTGCTGGTAGCGACGACCACCCTGAGTGGAGCTTGCTCTTGCGCCGTGCCACCTCCGTCCGCCACCTCAGAGCTCGGCGACATCGACATCCTCCGCGACGACACGTCGCTGAAACTCCACGAGTCTTGTGATTCCGATCGTGGCAAGGTCGAGCATCTCGTCGAGACGGTCCCGATCGAACGGCGTGCGCTCTCCGGTGCCTTGTACCTCTATGAACCTGCGCTTGCCGTCCATCACCACGTTCATGTCGATTTCTGCTATAGAGTCCTCAGCGTAGTCCAAATCGACCATGCAGACGCCATCGACCATGCCTACTGAGATGGCTGCCACGAAGTCTATCAGCGGAATCTCCGGAATCTTGCCCGCATCGCGCCAAGTCGAAAGAGCATCGTGAACGGCGATGTAGGCACCTGTGATCGCGGCCGTTCGTGTACCGCCATCGGCCTGGATGACATCGCAGTCGATGCTCATCGTGTTCTCCCCGCCTATTCCTCCCATGTCTACGACGGTGCGCAGCGAACGGCCGATCAGCCGCTGGATCTCATGGGTTCGCCCTCTTGGTCCACCTGTGGTCGATTCCCGACGACTCCGAGTGTGGGTGGAAGCGGGCAGCAGGGCATACTCAGCAGTGACCCATCCCTGTCCCGTACCGCGTCGCCACTGCGCGACCCCTTCTGAGATGCTCGCCGCACAGAGTACGCGTGTGTCGCCGAGTTCGATCAAGCAGCTGCCATGAGCATGCTTCAGGTAGCGACGCGTGACTCGCACGCGGCGCACGTCGTCGAACCCGCGTCCGTCGGCTCTGGTCATTTAGCATTTCCTCTCTCCGCCCCCGAACCCGGAACGATCTCGTAGGTGTCGTACTCACGTGCCACAGAGACCGGCCCGTCGAAGACCTCAGCCACCGCAGCAAGCATCTGATCGCGACCGTCCGTCGGCCACACATGGGTAAGCACCAGGGCCCCAGCCCCGGCGTCACGTGCAAGAACACCGGCTTCGGTCGCCGTCAGGTGTTCCGCCATCCCCGCATACTGCTCCGGAAGCGTCGACTCGGCCAACAGTAGGTCGCATCCCCTCGCCGCTTCCACGATAGAGGGAGTGAGTGACGTGTCGGACGAATAGCATAGAGTCGCTTCTCCATCTGTCACCACGAATGCGTAAGTCTCATGGCTGTGTTCGACTCGTCGGGGCGTGATGGTCAGACCCCCTACAGCGACCGGCTCGCCCTCTGAGAGGTCGCGCGCGATGAAAGCCGCGGAAAACTCGGCTGCACCTCTTTCCGAAAGCAGGCAGCTCATGCGCTCGAAAAGGCCCCCAGGCAGATACAGCGGAAGCGAATCGGCAGGTCCTTCCGGCGCATAACGCAAGAGTGCCTGAAGCGCATAGATGTCCACGAAGTGATCCGGGTGTCCGTGGGTGATGAATACTGCATCGAGTGAAAGCGGGTCGACCACCACGGCAAGATTCGAGAGGACGCCGTTGCCACAATCCAGCAGCACGCGCGCATGTCCGCCTTCAACCAGGTAACCGGCACAAGCCTGACCCGGACCTGGATAGGACGCTGCAGAACCGAGCACGGTCAGCCACATGTCGCCTCCTCGGCAGATTCATCTTCGAGCGCGGCCATCAGTCGTGCTGAGGGTAGACCAGTCAGCTCCGAAAGGTCTACTTTGTCAACCGACGATATGCGCTGTCGCAGCACTCGAGAGCCTATTCTCGCGAATTCTACAGGGTCTCCGGTCGTGGCGAAGTGTCGAATGCCGCTGTTCTCATCGGGCAACGCCAGCTGATCGCGGGATTGGAGCGTCTCGGCAACCTCGCGGGCGGTCTCCTCGGCCGACGATATGAGACGTACGTGCTTGCCGACGACCTGCTGGATGGCGGCTTCGAGAAGCGGAAAGTGGGTGCAACCAAGCACGAGAGTATCGATGCCCGACCGCTTGAGCGGCTCGAGATAGCCGCGTGCCATATCGTGAAACGCCGGCCGTATGAAGACCTCAGCCGATTCAGCCAGCCACTCCTCCAGCGCACCCGGACCCATCCTAAGGTCCGCCTCGACCACATCCACGAACTTCGGGGTGGCTACCGAGAATACAGTGACACCGGCATCGAGCACACGGACTGCACGGCTGTACGCACCGGACTCTATGGTACCGACCGTGCCGATGACCCCCACGCTCCGGTTCACCGTAGAGCGCACAGCTGCCCTTGCGCCCGGCTCGATGACGCCAATCACCGGAATATCGAACACGCGTTGTGCCAGTCCTAATCCAGCAGCAGTGGCCGTATTGCATGCTATTACCATCAGTTTGACGGGGTGTTTCGTAAGCCACGCACCGATCTCCAACACGAATCGCCGCACTTCGCCCAGTTCGCGAGGTCCGTAGGGACAGCGCGCCGTATCGCCCAGGTAGACGATGTTCTCGTCGGGCAGGGCCTCGGCGAGCTCACGCATGACGGTAAGGCCGCCCAAGCCCGAATCGAAGATGCCGATAGGTAGGTTACGCATGAACTCAGTATAGCCCTCGAGGTATAGTACAGACATGGCAAAGACCCTCGTTATCTGCTTGGGCAATCAGGCACGTGGAGATGACGCCGTCGCTCGAGAGGTCTTCGATCTGCTGGAGGGGCGTCTCGACGAGGAAGCGACTCGACTGTCTCTCCATGCGCTCGATGTGGTGCTCGCAGAGCAGGTAGCAGCAGTCTCGCTCGTCGTGTTCGTCGATGCAGAGCGACGAGGGGAACCGCCTGTGCTCATCTCGTCCGTCGACCCTTGCCCGGTGAGACCAGATGCACACATCCTCGATGCCTCGGGCCTGCTGGCGCTGGCCTCCTCGCTGTACGGACACGCACCGCCTGGCATCATGGTGACCGTCGCAGCACCTCACATGGATCACGGGAAGGGGTTGTCAGACGAGGCGAAACAGGCCAGCGTGGCGGCCGCCGACGTGGTCGAGCAGCTGGTGCTGGAAGGGCACTAGTCTCCAGCGGCCACCTTCCACTGCGAGAGAGCATCTTGGGCTCCAGATGTACCCCACATGTCCACCACTCGTTGATCCTTACAGATGGCCTCGCACAGACCGTGATAGTGCTCCTCGGTGATGCCCACCATCGGAGAGTTCACAGCATTGGACGCGGAGGCTAGTATCAGCATCGTCACCGCCTTGCCGAAAGACGACTCCAGCCGAGGACGAACGGCTTGATCCAAGGCTTCCTGGTATCGGCTCACCTATACCGCCCCCCGCACGTCTAGGACTTCGCCCGCAGCATTCACGATCGAAACCGACAGGGGCATACGTCCGAACTCATGCGTGGCACAGGACAGACACGGATCGTGCGCTCTGATACCTATCTCCATGCGTCTGATCGTCGTTTTGTCTGTGGCCTCTTCGCCGTCGAGTCCAAGTGCGGCGTCGCGCACCGCACCGTCGAGGGATGACGTGTTATGGGTCGTGGCGACCACGAGATCTGCCTTGGTCACCCTGCCTACGTCGTCTGCTTCGTAGTGGTGGACCAGTGTGCCACGAGGAGCTTCGATCGCTGCCGTACCGCTGCCAGGTCCTCGCTCGACCTTGACCCGTACGTCATCAGACACGATCTCGTCGTCTTCGAGTAGTGTAGTGAGGCGCTCGTAACATGCGACGAGCTCGATCATTCGTGCCCAGTTGTAGGCGAGAAGCGCGTTGACGGGACGTCCTAGATCGGAACGGAATGAATCGAGCAGCTCGCTCGAGTGCGGCCCAGGCATCGACGCTGTCATGTTGATCCTAGGAAGAGGCCCTACGCGATAGCTACCCTTCTCCGGACCTAGAGACAGTAAATACGGCGCTTTGGCGTAACTGTTCGGCAAAACCCGCTCCCCAATGTGATCAGCATAGCCCCGAGCATCGAACCGCTCGATCACCGATCCGTCAGGAGCTGCGACGAGAATCTGGCCTTCGTAGAGGTCGAAGGCTTCCTCAGGTCCCAACTGTGCCATCATCGGCATTCCGGATGCTCCGTACGTCGGGTTGGCTTCCATCAGGCGTCGCGTGGCCTGACGAGCTATTTCAGCTGCCGCCAACGCCTCAGGAAACCCCTCCCGAACGGATGCGAGGATCTCATCCCTTGCCTCGGGAGCTAGCGCACGGCTCATGCCTCCAGGAATCGCCGCGACGGGATGGCTCGCTCGGCCGCCGACGAGTTCGACGATCCTCTGCCCGGTCTTGCGAAGACCGATCGCCTTCAGTGCGAGTTCGGGACTGCCTTGCACCACACCGAGAATGTCCGTACTGCTCTTGCCGTCACCAGTAAGAAAGTCAGGACCAGCCAGGAAGAAGAAGTGCAGCGCATGATCCTGGGTGAAGGCGCCAAGATGCAACACCTCGCGCAAAAGCCTGGCGGGTCGAGGGATTTTTACTTCATACATGGCGTCCACGGCCTTGACCGCGGCCACGTGATGACTCACGGGGCACACGCCACATATGCGGCTTGTGATCAGTGGCATCTCCCAAACCATCCGTCCCAGCAGCATCTTCTCGAAGCCGCGGAACTCGGTGATGTCGAAGTGTGCGTCTTGGACCCGTCCGTTGTCGTCCAGAAACAACGAGATGTGACCGTGTCCTTCGATCCTCTTGACAGCCGGAAGCCGGACGACCTCAGACATCCTCATCATCCCCTTCCGAAACGACCGACGGGAACACCGAAACCGGCATACTGAACCGGTAGCCAGTGCCTATCAGATCGTCGAGGTACATGATTCCTCCTGCAGGCAGCACCGCTGCAAGTGCGTCGACCATCTTCGCGCCCTGCTCGAAATCCAGACGCGACGGACCTTGGCATCCTCTGCACGGAACGTTCGCTTCCGTGCACCTCGCTCCACATCCCTCGCGAGTCATCGGACCCATGCAGATCAGCCCCTGCTCCAAGAAGCATCTTTCCGGATCGATCTGATCGAGTTCCATCAGTCCGTAGACCGAGTCGGAGACGAACTCCGCCGAGTGCTGGAGCAAGGCCTTCTTTTCGCGCTTGCACTCCTCGCACATGTTGCGGCGCGGCATCTCCCACTCCTCACCTGCGATAGCAGCATCGAGTGCCGAAAGGAGGGTCTCGGTCTTTGGGGCACATCCGGGCACGTTGATGTCGACCTTGACGATGTCTGACAGCGGCCTGACTCTCTTTGTAAGCCCGGGAAGCCCGTCACCAGGACGCTCTTCATCGCCGTAGACCGCAGAAATCACTTCGTCGCGACCGTAGAGATTCCTAAGTCCGCCGATTCCTCCTAGAACCGCGCACGAGCCCACGCCCACGAGTGTGTCAGCCTTCTGACGCGCCTCACGGAGTGCCTCGACGTCGTGCGCCGTGGTCACCGCACCTTCGACCAGCACCACGTCACACTTCTGCATTTCGGTTTCTTCAACCAACGGCGAGTACACGAGTTCTACAGATTCGAGCAGGGCTACGATGTCCTCATGGGCATCGAGCAACGACACGTAGCAGCCTTCACACCCGCCGAGGACCACATGAGCGAGTCTCGTCTTGCTCATTGGGGGCCTCCTTTCTCCTGTGAAGTACTGCCGGCGAGGCTCTCGTACAAGTCGTTGACCTGTTCGACGAATCGCTCGCCCTCGAACGGCGAGATGTCAACCACCCGCAGGCGGCCATCATCGAGTCCTCGGGAGCGAAGAACGGTTCGCAAAAGATTGATTCGCCGGTCCATGTCGACATTGCCGATCAGATTGTGACAGTGCCCTTCACGGCATCTGAATACTGCAACTCCGTCGAAACCACTCTTGAATGCCTCCAGCACGTACAGTGCGTCGAGTCGGCCTCCGCAGGGTATGCGAACCGGCAGGAAAGAGGCAGGATAGGTCTTGCCCGTCGAGGCCACCACATCAGCAGCATTGTCTCCTGCTGGATAGCCGCATCCGCCACAGAGGAAGCCTATTACCTTCTCTTGCTCGGTCTCAGCCTCGGCGAGCGATCTGACCGCCTCGATAAGGTAATCATGAGGCGAGTTCACTATGTCCCTCGCGCCGACAGGACACGAGACCACGCACTTACCGCAACCTCTGCATCTGCGGACATCTACATGAGAAAGGCCATCGTCAGCGATGTAGCATGCCCCGAAAGCGCACGTGCGCACACAGGTGGAGCAGCCTCCGCATAAGGTCTCGTCGACATCGGACGTGTCGCGATAGTGTACCGATACCGGTTTGGAGAGCTTCAAAACGAGCGCTATCGCAGCTGAATCCGCCGCTGCGATCTTGTCCTTTACATTCCCTTCCTCGGCGTAGGCCGGCACGACCATGATTCCCGGATCGACCGTCTCCGCCGGATGCGTGCGCGGGTCGATAGATCGAGCGCGACCTTCGTCGTCCACATCGACCTTGAAGTGGCCGCGCAGCTCTTCGACCCACTCTGCATCAGTCGGGTCGGCGAGAAGCATGCCTCCGACACGATATGTGGCCGTTCCCGCCGCAGAAGCCAGCGTGATTTCGTAGTCGCCCACCCAACCCTGCCCGTCGACTAGTGAAGCATGGTCCACGAACTCGGCTGCCGGATGACCCATGACGTAAGAAACCGTGGCACGCATCGAGTCCGTTTCGGCGACACGAGATGTACCCGCACCACGATCGGCCACTATCACGGAGAAGCCCAGCTGCAGAAGACGCTGAGCAGAGACTATCCCCTCTGTCGTGGCACCAAGCACGAGCACTGCTCGTTTGGGCTCGCTCTCAATGCCTTCTCGGAATTCACCCAGCTCGGCTCTGATGCAGGCTACGTTGATGATGGAGCGCGCCTTATTGGTAGCGCCGGCGGGATCGTCCGGATGCGCCAAGGCGACCTGCTCGAGAATGTTCGCGGTCACGATCTTGTTCGGGTTCAGCCCAGCAAACACCAGACGACTTCTGAGGTGGTCGCCTGACAAGCTCTTGAGGTAGTGATCTGCCGAGTTGCCCGCAAGCACTACCGAATCCAATTCGGCATCACCGATGTCTCGCACGATCCGATCGGCGACAGCAGGCTCGAACAGGTCATCGACCACACGCACTACCTCTGCCCGCTCGCCAGCGGCTGCGGCTGCAGCTTCTACGTCGACAACCTTGTCGACCTGACCGTTACAACGGGAGACGTACAAGCCTAGCGGCATGTGCCTCACCCTTTCTCCCCTCAGAGACCGCCGTTTGGTCTCTTCGCCGAACATCCTTCTGCACCAGCACAAGTGAACAAGTAGCGCATCGGTGCTTAAGGGTGTTTCGGCATGCCGTCCGGCGTCCATGAGTGTCCAAGCGGTGATTGACGTCACAATCCTGACGAACGGCGTAAATCAGCCGACAATCGTGACGGCCGTCACGATACCGTGCGGAGGTCGCTGGCGGCCAGTTGCTCTATTCGTGAGGCGATTCTCTCAATCGGCAGGATGTCGTCCGCTGCCCCGAGCTCGGCAGCCGCTCTCGGCATCCCGTAGACGGTCGAGGACTCCTCATCCTGAGCGATGGTGGCAGCACCGGCGTCGTGCATCGCCTTGAGCCCGAGAGCTCCGTCGGCGCCCATGCCTGTCAGAATCACTCCTATCGCACTTCTGCCGACAGAGCGAGCCACCGAGTCGAAGAGCGTGTCCGCCGATGGCACGTAGAGCTGTCCTGCAAACGGTTCACCGAGCCGCATCGTCACACCGTCCATAGACAGATTCAGTCCCGTTGGAGCGATGTAGGCGACTCCCGGAAGCACTGTCTCCCCTTCGGCTGCGGCACTTACCCTGAGTTGGCTCCCGGCATTCAGCCAGCTCACGAGTCCAGGGATGAATCCATCGGCGATATGCTGAGCCACCACGATCGGTACCGGAAGACCGGCTGGCAGACGACCCAGGATACCGAGCAGCGCCGAGGGACCGCCGGTCGACGATCCTATCGCGACCAGAGAGCGAGTCTCTAAGCCGTGTGCCGCTTCATCGAAAGAAGTCCGTGACGGTGACGAGATCGCCCTTCGGTCCCGCTTGCCTTTGATATGGGTGATAACCCGTACCCTGGAGAGCATCTTAACGCGGCGGATCACGTCACGGCCTATGTGCTCAAGATCCTTCCAGTCGCTAGGAGCTGGTTTCTTGATGACTTCAAGGGCCCCCGACTCCAGAGCATCGAAAGCACGTCCAATCCCTTCACCGTGGACCGAAGACGAAACCACAAGAATCGGGGTAGGCGTGAACGCCATTATCTTCTCGGTTGCCACAAGACCGTCCATTGCGGGCATGTGGATGTCCATCGTAACAAGATCGGGGCGCAGCTCAGCGGTCATGGAAACGGCTTCTTCGCCGTTCACCGCCATCCCCACGACCTCGATATCCTCGTCACTCGAAAGAATCTGCGCAAGCATCTCGCGTGCGACTACGGAGTCCTCGGCTATGAGCACCCGAATCTTGCGCGCAATCACAGCGAATCTCTCCTCGCCCTATCTCATGAGACGTTCGACAGTATCCAGCAAGGTGTCTTGGTTGAAGACCGACTTGGTGATGTAGGCATCCGCACCGGCGCCGATACCTTCGGCCTTCTCCTCATCTCGTTCAAGCGAGGTGACTATGACGACTGGAATCTCTCGCAGCCTGGAATCGCCCTTGATAGCCCTGGTGAGTTCGAAACCGGTCATGTTGGGCATCTGTGCATCGGTGATCACGGCATCGATATCCAAGTCCTCCTTGAGCTTGACGAGTCCTTGTTGACCATCCATGGCGACTTCGACCTCATAGCCCGCGGCCTCGAAGATCGAACGCTCAAGTTCACGGGTCGTGAAGGAGTCCTCACATATCAGTACGCGCCTAGGCCTGTCGCGCACTTCCGCCCTCTCATCCGCATGACGACGATGGCGTCCGCGACTTCTCGCGTTCATCATGAGGTCCTGTACGTTTAGAATCGGCACTACTTCTCCGGCGCCAAGAATCGTCACTCCGGCCACATTGTCGACTTTGCGCAGGTGGCTGCCGAGAGTCTTGATCACAATCTGCTGTTCCCCGACGAAATCGTCGACCACGAACCCTATACGATGACCCGAGAAACCGACCGTGACGATGGCTCTCTTTCCATTGTTGCTAGCGCCAGTAGGCACGCCCAATATGTCTGCAAGTTGCACGACGGGCACGGTTCGGCGCTGACTCCTGATTACATCCTGCCCTTCGGCCTTCACGATCTCGGATGGCTCTAGCCTCATCGTCTCTTCCACGGAAGCGGTGGGAAGCGCGAAGACGCGTCCTCCAACCCGCAGCATGAGCGCGCGGATGATGGCCAGTGTCAGTGGAATCGTCAGCTTGAACGTAGTGCCCTCTCCCAGCTTGCTGCTGACATCGAGCGAGCCCTTGAGTTTCTCCACGATGAACTCGCGTACCACATCCATTCCCACACCCCGGCCGGACATCTCCGTGATGATCGCGCTGGTAGAGAAACCCTTCTCGAAAATCAGATACGTGGCGGCGCGATCGGACATGGCATCGGCCTCGGACTGAGCGACGTAGCCCTTCCGGACCGCTGCCTTCTTCACCTTTTCCGCGTCTATTCCGGCGCCGTCGTCCGAGACCTCGATCACGATGTGGTCGCCCTCCTGGCGCGCAGACATCCGAATGATCGCCTTTTCCGGCTTCCCTGACTCGGCTCTGACGTCAGCTGGCTCGACACCGTGATCCACCGCATTGCGCAAGATATGGATAAGCGGGTCGTTGATCTCCTCCAGCACCTTCTTGTCGAGTTCGGTCTCCCCGCCCTCCATGACCAGCTCCACGTCCTTCTTGAACGAGCGAGCGAGTTCGCGAACGGCTCTCGGAAGAGTCGCAAACACAGTGCTCACAGGTAGCATGCGCAGACGCATTCCCTGTTCCTGCAGTTCGTTTACGACTACACTGCCCCGCGAAACGTCATCTGCGAGATTCTTCGCGAACGTGTCTTGACTGCGACGCTGTGCGGTGAGTAGTGCGTCCAATGCATTGACAGCATCGTTGATTCGAGCCGATACCTCATCATCTTCTGGTTCTACGAGAGCCAGGCTGCTTTTCAGCTGCAACCATGCCTGCCAGATGTGTCCGAGTCCGCCCAAAGACTGATGTAGTTCATGCGCGCGCTGTTCGGACTTGATCTGGGATATGACCAGCTCGCTGACGAGATTAAGCAGCGCGTCTACCTGATCTGTCTTGATTCGTATGGAGTGCTGGACTTTGGGCTGCAGCGACTCCTCGATCTGACCGGCCTTAGGCTCGGCCCCCGATGGGCTTTCGACACGGTCGTCTTCTTCTTGCGGACTGTCCTCGACTTCCGAGCCTTCGACCATCGCAGTAAGCTTGGCTTGAAGGGCCGTCATATCGATTTCACACTCTGCATCCTCACCGGCCGTCTCTGCGAGGTGGACTATGGCATCGAGCGTCTCGAAGAAGCCTTCACTGACAGCCTCCGTATAGGCCATCTCACCTTCACGGATTCTGACCATTACTTCCTCGAGACGGTGGGCTGTGTCGGAGATGTCGATCAGGCCGACCATTCGTGCGGACCCCTTGAGCGTGTGGGCGTCGCGAAGCATCCGATCTATCAGTTCGCGGTTGTCGGGGTCGACCTCCAACGAGATCACATCCTCGTTGAGCCGCTGCAGAAGATCGGCAGCCTCTTCCTGGAACTTGCCGATGAATGCAGTGCGGTCGAAGTCGACCATGGACTACTCCTCTTCGCGCATCCAGCCGAGCTAGTCTACGATTCGGAACGCCGATCCCACCTGACTGGATTCCTTGGCCATGCTGGATAGCTGTTCCGCCGAGGAGGCGACCTCGCGAACTCCCGCTGCCGTCTGCTGTGCGACAGCGGCAACCTCACGCATCGCCTTGACGACTTGGTCCGTAGCGCTCTTCTGCTGCTGGGTAGCAGCGCTGATCTCTTTGGCTGCCACAGTCGTCTGCTCAACCATCTCGAGAATCTGATCCAGGCTCTCACCGGTCACGTGAGCTAGTTCCACACCGCCTTGAACCTGTTTGAGTTCCTGCTCCGTCTCGATTACCAGCTCGTTCGCCGCGCTTTGTATTTCCGTCATGATGGTGGATATCTCGCTCGTGGAATCCACTACCGACTCGGCAAGCTTGCGAATCTCTATCGCCACCACCGAGAAGCCTTTCCCCGCTTCTCCGGCACGTGCTGCCTCGATAGCAGCATTGAGTGCGAGTATCTTGGTCTGATCCGCGATGCTGTTGATTATGGCAAGGACTTGGCCGATCTGTTGACTGCGTTCACCTAGGGAGAGAATCTTGTTCGCCGAGGACTGGCTGCGGTCCTTGATCTCTTCCATGGACGTGAGCGTGTTCATCACCGCTTGCTGACCGCTTTCCGCGCTTCCCAGCGAGGCCTCGGCCATGCTTACAACCTGATTCGCGTTGTCCGCGATCTGACGATAAGTGGCAGCAAGCTCTTCCATGGTGGCGGTGGTCTGACTGATGGATGCCGCCTGCTCGGCCGAACCAGAGGCCTGTTGTTCGGTCGCCGAGAGGATCTCGCTTGCCGCCTTGGCGAGCCGATCCGACGACTCGTGAGTCTGGCGCAGCAGGTAGACGATCAGATCGAGCATCTGATTGTAGGAGCGCGCGAGAGTCCCGAACTCGTCAGGCGAGTCCACCTCGACTTTCAGGCCGATCTCTCCCTCACATGCAGCCTTGACGCTGTGGACCACCTGGTACAGGGGCGCCATGAAACGCGAGCCGATGAACACGAGAGCGATAACCCACGCGAGCGCGATGAGCATCATCGCGGCCACGAGGACGCCCCAACGGGCGAAGCCTTCCTCGAACGAGAAGTTCTCACCGACCAGCAAGAGCACCATCAGCCATTGGATGACATTGAACACGAACGCCAAGAGAATGGTGGCCGCTGAGTACTTGTACAGGAACTTGCTTCTGAAACCGGCTATGAGTCTCTTGAGCATGGTCCCCTCCTGTGCCTTCCTATAGATCCGCAGCATTGATCGGCTGAAGCATGCTGTCGACGTTCACCAGTCCGACAAGGCGCTCACCAAGACATAGGGACCCAGTGATGTAGTCGGCCTGAAGCCTGTCCGTGGTCGAGAGTGGCGGCTCGACGCCATCGACTGGCGTCTCGGCTATGTCACCTATCTCGTCCACGATCATCGCGGTACTACATTCCTCGTTCATTATCACTATGGCCGGCGCCTTATCTCCATCTTTCGCAGCACCTAACTGCATCAAAGCGGCAGCATCGGTCAACGAAAGGATCTCACCCCGTATGTTCACCACGCCCCGAAGAAAGGACGGAACGCAAGGAATCGGAGTGGTCACGTAGTCCCTGAGAATCTCCCGCACGTGATTCAGTTCGACCGCATACCACTCTTCGCCGAGGCGGAAGAGCAGCAGGGACATCCGGTCGTCCTGTTCGTCCTCCTCAGCCTCTTGCGCAAGAGACTCGGCGCGTTGCAGAAGCGTCTCTGCCACAAGCGAAGCTTCATCTGGGGCATATGGCGATCCTTCGGTCACCGAATCTCACCTTCTTCATGGTGCGACAGGTCTACAGGTTCGGTCAGAAGCTCGACATCGAGCACGAATACCATCTCGTTCTCGAGGTGGCACACGCCTACCATTCGCGAGGCAAGCGAGTGCATTCTGGGCGCCGCCTGTATAGACCCCTTCGTGATCTGAATCACGTCATCTACACCGTCCACTACTATCGCCACCAAGCCTTCTCCGATACGGCAGATGACCATCGGGGTCTCGAGACCGTACTCCTTGCGAGGCATGCCCAGAAGGATCCTGAGATCCACCGCAGGTATCACTCGGCCGCGCAGGTTCACCATCCCGAGAACCACGCCGTTCTTGTCGGGCATATCGGCAAACGCGACGATCTGCTGAATCTCTTGAACCTGATCGATGGGAAACGCGTATCGTTGGGTGTCCAGATGGAACGCGAGGATCCTGTCGATATCGGCTGAATCCGAAGCCGACACAGTCTCCGGCTTGGAGACGTCAGCCGACTCCTCGGCAGCCGTCGGTTTCTTCCGAGGAGTCATCGGTCATCTCCAGTCGCTAGTCCGCGAATCTCAACACGCGGTTCAACTCAACTGCACTAACCAGTCCTTCCTGCACTTTCGCCAGTCCGGACGTGAGCATCGGCCGCATGCCGGCCGCCTTCGCGGCCGCAGATATGTCTTCGGCAGAACCCCCGCCAGAGATGCGGGTACGCACGGATTCAGTGAACGGAAGCACCTCGAAGATGCCGGTCGCTCCCGAAAAACCGGTCTTGCCACAGTTGTGGCATCCGGATCCCCGATGAGATACAAGTCCCGCCGGCGCATCGGGAATCACTTGGGCAAGTGGGGTGTCTTCTTCCTGAACGCAGTTAGGGCAGTTCATTCGCACTAGACGCTGACCGACTCCGAGTGTAAGCGCCGCCGCGAGGCTGGTAGGTTCGACACCGAGGTCGAGCATCCGCCTCACACCCGAGACGATATCCTCGGCACAGAAGGTCGCGATCACG
>PWVH01000039.1 GCA_003563465.1 Coriobacteriaceae bacterium
CGGAGTGCGCCTGATCGACAACGCTGCTCTCGAACCGCCGACCGCGATGACCGAGACGACCGAGGCGAGCGGGTGACCGAGTGACCGAGAAAACCCCGTGACCAGTTCTTCGACATCTCACGAAGAGATCCGCTCGCTGGTTGCCCAGCGCGACGCTGTCCTGCTCGCGCACAACTATCAGAGGCCGGAGGTGCAGGATGTGGCCGATTACGTGGGCGACTCACTCGGGCTCTCACGTCAGGCGGCTGCGACCGAAGCTAGCGCGATCGTCTTTGCCGGGGTTCACTTCATGGCGGAGACCGCGAAGATTCTCTCGCCGGACAAGCTCGTTCTCATGCCCGAGCCGGACGCCGGCTGTCCGATGGCGGACATGCTTACGGGCGAGCAGCTGGCTCGATGGCGCGAGCAACACTCAGGGATCCCGGTCGTGACCTACGTGAACTCCTCGGCTGAAGTCAAGGCTTTGTCGGACATATGCTGCACCTCGGCCAACGCGGTCGAGGTCGTGCGCTCGCTCCACTCAGCTACCGTGCTCTTCGGCCCGGACCGTAATCTTGCGGCCTGGGTGGGTTCGCAACTCCCCGATGTGGAGGTCATCGCCTGGGAGGGGTGGTGCCCTACCCACGATGACGTTACGCTCGAACAGGTGCGCGAGGCCGCCGAGAGCCGTCCGCAGGCCGAGATACTGGTGCATCCGGAGTGCCGCCCGGAGGTCACCGCTATCGCCGACGCGGTGCTCTCCACGAGCCAGATGCTCAGGCACGCGGTCTCTTCGGCTGCGCAAGAGTTCATCGTCGTGACCGAAGAAGGATTGCTTCACGCTCTGGCGAAAGCGGCGCCCGGCAAGAGGTTTTCAAACCTTACTCCAGGTATGCTATGTGCGGACATGAAGATCACCACCGTAGAGAAGGTCCGCGATTCGCTCGCAGACCTCAAGACAGAGATAGAAGTCGATACCGAGGTCGCCGAAGCGGCCGCCGGTGCCGTCGAGCGGATGATCGCCCTTGGATAGGCGTCCGGACACCCGAGTCGCGAGGCATGACAAGACGCGCGCACGGCGCAGCGGTACGTCTTGGCCTACCGAGGAGCAGCTGAAAGCCGGCGAACTGCCCGAACCCTTCGGCAGAAGGTATCTGCTCGCGTTCGACACCGAGGAGCTTCCGCAGAACCGTTTCGACGTGCTGGTGATTGGATCGGGCATCGCGGGACTCACCGCGGCGCTCTCACTCGGCTCCGACATGAATGTGGGCCTGGTGACCAAGGCGCGGCTGGCCGACACCGGGACATGGTACGCACAGGGGGGGATAGCCGGCGCCGTCGGAGAGGCCGATTCAGTCGAGCTTCACCTGGCAGACACTCTTGTAGTGGGACAAGGCCTCTGTGACGAGAAGGTCGTTCGGACGGTCGTCGAGGAGGCCGCAGAGGCGCTAGCCGAACTCGAGGAGTTCGGGGTGCGCTTCGATGTGGGCGAGACCGGCCAGGTCAGTCTAGCTCGCGAAGGCGGCCACAGTCTGCCCAGGATACTGCACTCCGGTGACGCGACAGGTGCTGCGATCCAGGATGCTCTGACGTGTGCCGTGCGCGGCGCCGGACACGTAGATGTCTTTGAGGAGCACTTCTTGGTGGACCTGCTCACGGCAGGAGAGAGATGCGTAGGCGCGGTCGTTCTCGACGGAGCCACGCGACGCCCGGCCGCGTTCTGGGCGGACTCGGTTGTGCTTGCTACGGGTGGATGTGGCCAGATCTTTCGCACGACCACCAACCCGGCCATCGCGACGGGCGATGGGCTTGCTGCCGCTTGGCGCGCGGGAGCCAAGGTCACCGATGTCGAGTTCGTGCAGTTCCATCCTACAGCGCTCGATCACGATGCTCATCCTAAGTCGCTGATAACCGAGTCGCTTCGTGGCGACGGCGCCTATCTGCTCGACTGCAACGGCGAACGCTTCATGATAGGCGTGCATCCGCTGGCCGAGCTGGCTCCGCGAGACGTGGTCACTCGCGAGATCGAGAGGGTGATCGCACGTTGCGGCGAGCCCCATGTATGGCTGGACGCCCGGCACATCGGCGCTTCCCGCTTGAAGGAGCGCTTTCCCACGATATGGGAGCGCTGCCTCGAAGCGGGATACGACCTGGGATCCGATCTCGTGCCCGTCGGTCCGGCGGCACACTACATGGTCGGAGGGGTGAAGATCGACCTCGACGGCCGGACCTCCGTTCCCGGACTCTTCGCGACGGGTGAGGTCACCGCATCCGGACTGCACGGCGCCAACCGCCTCGCCTCCAATTCGCTTCTCGAAGGAGTGGTCTTCTCGCGACGTATCGCCGGCGCATTGCGTGCCACGATAGCCGAGCGCCCTGCCCGCATCGTGTCAGGACCGGTGGAGAAGACGGCTGCGTTCACCATAGTCAAGGCACGCGAGTCGGTACAGCAAGTCATGTCCGATTTCGTCGGCATGTCGCGCTCGGAGGGCGGGCTTTCCGAGGCGGCGATCGTACTTAAGGGCCTAAGCCGCCTTTTAGAAGTCAGTCTGCGGAGGACCGAGGAGCTGGAGGTCCAGAACATGATCACGGTCGCGGGCATCATCACCCATGCGGCCCGTATGCGCACCGAGAGTCGCGGCACCCATCGTCGCGTGGACTTCCCGGACCGAGACGACGGGAAGTGGGCGGGTCACATCGTGTGGCGAAGAGGCGCGGCGCCGAAGTTCGTCTCCGCCGCGGGAGCCGGTTCCGGCCGGAAGGCCTCTCCGTGACAGTGCCGGTCCTTCCCCCGATTGACCACTTGGTCTCGCGGGCGCTTGCCGAAGACCTCGGCGTGGAGCCGCGAACCCTGCTCTCCGGCGCCGCAGGGCCCGCTCTGCTCGAACGCGACGTGACCGGCTCGTCGGTGTTGCCGGCCGATGCGGTGTTCGTCGGGCGCATCGTAGCTCGAGAGAGCGGTGTCGTCTGCGGAATCGCTGTGGCCGAGCGGGCCTTCTCGATGCTTGCCGAGGCGTCCGGGACGCCCGATGCGATACGTTTCGAGCCGCTTGCCGCCGACGGAGATACAGTGGCATCGGGCACAGCAGTAGCAGAGGTCGAAGGAATGGCGCGAGTCGTCTTGGCTGCCGAGAGGACGGCTCTGAACGCGCTGATGGTGCTTTCTGGGATCGCCACGGAGGCTCGGAGATGGCAGGAGGCCGCGGGAGCCTCCGTAGCGGTGATGGATACGCGCAAGACTGCACCTGGCCTGCGCGCGCTCTCCAAGTGGGCGGTCGCGTGCGGAGGCGCCCGGCCGCACAGGTCGGGGCTGTGGGACATGGTGCTCATCAAGGACAATCACGTGCGGCTCGCGGGCGGCGTTGCCCAGGCCGTTGCGGCCGCACGCCGGGCTCACCCGGATCTTCTCATAGAAGCCGAGGCCGCGACCGCCGAAGAGGCGAGGGAGGCTGCAGCCGCCGGAGCCGACATCGTGCTTCTGGACAACATGGATGCGGCGACGATGCGGCTTGCGGTCGACGGCGTCGGGGAATCCAGCCATTCTATTGGGAGGAGCTGTCTCACGGAAGCGTCCGGAGGCGTGGTCATGGACCAGCTTGACGAGGTCGTGGCTTGTGGCGTCGACCGGGTTTCGACGAGCGCTCTCACACTTGCGCCGCCACTCGACTTCGGGTTGGATGAGCTGGACGCACTCGATTAGCATTCAAGCTGCACGAGGAGGCCAGTGGAACCGGTTACCGGCATCGCTCTGATCGACTGGTTCCTCGGCCTACTCGATACCGCGGGCTATCCGCTGGTGTTCGGGTTCACCGTCTTCGAGAACATCTTCCTCCTCGGCTCGCTGACTCCAGGTGAGACGGTCGTCGTAGCGGCGGCTTTCCTCTCGACGCCCAAGTACGGCTCCCTGTGGTGGCCGGCCGTTTGGGTCTCCTCGGTGGCCGGTACGGTCGTGGGCAGCAACATAAGCTACTTCATCGGCAGGAAGGGCGGACGGGACGCGCTGTTCCGGTACGGACACCGCTTCCGCATCGTCGAGAAGCGCATCATCGAAGCGGAACAGTACTTCTACACTCACGGGTCCAAGACCGTCTTCATCGCCCGTTTCGCGGCGGGATTCAAGAACTTCGTGCCCATGATCGCGGGCGTCTCGAAGATGGGACTGCGTTGGTTCGAGGCGTACACTCTGTTGGGAGCGATGATCTACACGACGATCATGGTCCTGATAGGCTACTTCGTCGGCGAGACTTTCGATGAAGCCCTCAAGATCGCGTCGAGGATAGGATACGTCGGGCTCTTGCTGCTCGTTCTTCTTGTCGCTGGAGCCATCGTCGCGCGACGTAGGCTACGCGCGCGTCTCCTGAAGACCGGCGAGGAACCCGAGGTCGAGGAGAGCCTGTGAGTGCTCGCGACAAGACCCCGGCCGTCCTGCTCCCGGCCGAGGTGCGGCGGCATCTGCGTACGAGCATGTGGGTACGGCTCGAAGGAGGAGGAGCCACTGGTTCGACGAACGCAGATGCCGCCGTCCTGGCGCGCGCGGGAGCTCCTCACGGCACTGCGGTGCTAGCCTCGCGCCAGGACGCGGGACGCGGGCGCTTCGGCCGGGAATGGGTATCGCCCGAAGGCGGCGTCTACGTATCGGCGCTCCTGCGTCCCGCCTTGCCGCCGGCCTCGCTCACGGCGCTGCCGCTTGCGATCGCGGCGGGCGTCGCGGAGGAGCTCGCTGGCTTGGGGGCCGATGTGAGGGTGAAGTGGCCGAACGATCTGGTTCTCGACGGAGGCAAGCTCGCCGGCGTTCTGCTCGAGATGAGCGGCGATGCGGAGCGGACGGAGTGGCTTGTGGCCGGTGTCGGCCTGAACGTGCGACGCCCGCGCGAGGCTCTGAGCTCTGCCGCGTATCTGGAGGACGCTGTCGCGGGAATCGGCTGTGGCGAGGCCACAGCCAGGGTGCTCGACGGCATCGCAAGTGCCTACGATCGGCTGTTGGAGGCGGGCTTCGAAGGAGTCCGCGAGACCTACGAGGCTCGGGATGTCCTCAGGGGGCTTGAAGTGCGTGCAGCGGATGCCGGAGGCCGCCAGCTGGCTCGCGGCCGTGTCGCGGGCGTCGACGAAAAGGGCAGGTTGCTGTTGGTCACGGGAGTCGGGCCGGCCGAAAGGACCGTAGCACTGGCTGCAGGTGACGTGACCCTTACGGGCGAGGACGTGCCGTGCGGTGATATCGGCGATGCGGGTGGATGCCGATGTCGATGAGTCGCCAGTGGCGTCCGGTAGGATTGGGCCGCATCCTGGATGATGCTTTCGGGCTCTACAGAGCCAACGTTCGCACGATCCTTGCGGTCTCGTTCCTCACCGTCTTTCCGGTAGCCGCGATCGTCGGACTGACGCAGGTCTTCTACACCCGCGGGCTGCTGACGCTCTTGCCGACTTTCGCAGACGTGGCGATCGATTCGGCTGGCTTCGATTCGCTGATGATGCTCTCTTTGCTCTCGAACGCCGCGGCGCCTGTGTTCTGGGTCGCACGCATCTTCTTGGCGTGTGCCCTGTTGCGCTCGGCCGGTGCTTTGATGACCGGCGACCCGCCGGACGTGCGCGGCGTCCTATCGGTAGGATGGCGAGTCTTTCTCACTTTCGCTTTGGTGAATCTCGTACTCACGATGGCCGTCGGCGTGCTCGTGCTCTTAGGTCTGATTCCCGGGATCCTCTTCGCCATCAGGTTCGGTCTCGCGCCAGCAGTCGCAGCGGTCGAAGGCGCTGGTTTCGAAGCTGCGTTTCGCCGTTCCTGGCAGCTGACCAGCGGACATGCCTGGCGAGTGATCGCGTTCTTCGTACTGGTATTCCTCTTCACGATCGTGCTGGAAGCGGCAGTGACTGCACCTTCGATCGCACGCCAGATAGTCGCCAGCGTGCAAAGTCCCGATGCTCTCTTCCAGCCTGTGTCTGCCGGATGGAAGACCTTCGAAGGTCTGCTTTCCGCTGCATCCGTCTCCTTGGTACTGCCCTTCGTCGAACTGGCCTGGTTCTTCTTCTATGCCGACCTGCGAGCCCGTCGCGAAGGTATGGATCTCGTGGTACGGGCCGAAAAGCTTGTGGGTGCAAGCCGATGAAGACGAGCCGGTCACAGCTGTTTCGAGTGGCGGCTTGGCTGCCCGCCCGCGTACCCGCGATACTTCTCGCGGTCTTGCTGGCAGCATCGCTCGCCGTCTTCAGCACAAGCGCGCATGCCGCAGACGTCGAAGACTATCGCGCGCGGGTCTCGAAAGCTCGTAATGCGGTCGAGGCGTACCTGGCTACGGATGCCGAGGAAGGCGGAGGTCAGGTCGCCATCGCGGTTCTCACCGCGCTGCCTAGCGTGGAGCACGTGACCGTCGGCGAGACCGACGTGCTCGTCGACAACTCCATCCTGCGAGCGATGGTGGCGCGCATCGACATCTCGCGCGACGCGAGGAGGCGGCGAGCGATCGCCGAGGACATGATCGCTCACTTGAGTTCGATCGAGCGCTCTTTGCCTCATCATGGCGAGCCGGTGCCCGTCGATTCCGAGGCTCTTGCCGCTCTGCTTCAGGAGAGCCGGCTCGAAGCGCGCTCGCCGGCCGCAGAGCTTCTGGGCGATCTCATCGAACGCCTGGGCAAGGCGTTCGAACGCTGGCAGGCCTCCCTCGCCTCATCGGCTACGGTCGACCGCACTCTTGCTTTCGCGGTTGCGGCCTTCGTGGTCTCGCTCGCCGTGCTGCTCCTCTGGATGCTCGTCCGAGTCGCGATACGGTTGAGCGCGGCGACGTCACGGATTCGCGGCAAGGCACCTCAGATAGAGATCTCACCTGCGGCCAGAGCAGAAGAAGACCTTCCCGCTGATGTTCTCGGCTTGGCGGAGTCGCTCGCTTCGCAGGGGCACTTCGCCGAGGCGGTCCGCGTCCTGCTCGGCGGCGCGGCACGGGCCCTTGCCGAGGCAGGCAGACTAACTCGGACTCGTACGCGCACGAACTCCGAACTGGTGGCCGAGGCGCGTGCTTTCTCCGGTGATGCTGCCCGAGCCCTGGCGTCGCTCACCTCCGTCTTTGATCAGGCGGTCTACGGCCACAGGGATCCCGGACCCGACGGTTATGCCGGGGCCCGGGAAGACTACGAATCCGTGCTTGCGGTCGTGCGGGATGGGGGCGAGGCAGCATGAAACGCCTCGTAGGCCCTGCCGGGATACGCACGCTGCTAGCGATGGGGATCGCCCTGTTAGTCGTCTTCTTCTACTGGGCGGCGGTCTCGCTTTCCAAGGACTACTACGTCGTCTCGAGTCCGCCTGGGTCGGTCTACTCCTCGGAAGGGGACGGTCTGAAAGTCCTCTTCAACTACCTCGACGCGCTCGATGTGCCCGCGTACACTCTGACGTCCTTCGAGGAGCTGCCCGAGGACGGCACGATCGTATTGGCCGCGGCACGCGCTCTTGACAGGAGTCCGACTGTCGCCGAGTCACGAGCTCTCGCGGGTTGGGTCGAGGACGGCGGCCGGCTCGTGCTCGCGGGACACTCCGCGCGAGAGGTCTTGCGCGGTGCGAGAATCGGTGGCGGCCTGATGATGGCCGAAGAGGCAGCGGTCGCTCCCCGGCTGCCGTCGATGTACGCCGACGGGGTCGCAGAGGTGCTCACGGGCCCGGAACGTCTGCTCGCCGAGGACGCCGGATGGGCCACGCACATGAAGGACGGCTCGGGTCAGATACTCATGTCGCGTGCCTTCGGCAAGGGAGAGGTCGTCTGGCTCTCCAGCCTCTACCCGCTCTCCAACGAGGGGCTCGGCGAGGTCGACAACGCACGTTTGGCCACGCTTCTCGTCGCCTCGGTCAGGCCTGTCCACTTCGACGAGTACCATCACGGGTTCGTGCGCGGCGGCGGAGTATGGGATCGTCTGGGTGCCGGGGGTCGTGCGGCGAGCGTGCTCGGCTTCGCGGCGCTCGTGCTCCTGCTGCTGGCGGTATCACGCAGGTTCGGGCCGGCTATCGAAGCCGCAGACGAGCCTGTGGCGCGCACAGGGGCATACATCTCGTCGCTGGCAGAACTCTACCGCAAGGCCGGAGCAAGGTCTTTGGCGTTGGAGAGTGTCGAGGAAGGACTCAGGCTCGCTCTCGTGCGCAGGCACGGTTCGGAGGAGGCAGGCCTAAGGGCCCATCCTCAGGCGGCTTCGCTGCTCGATTCCTCGGCAGAGCTCCGCAGATCGGATCGGATCACCGAAGATGTGTTCGTCACGACCGCTCGCGGACTCGCGCGGGCGCGACAGGAGGTCGAAGGTCTCGATGGATGATGCAGCGCGCACGGTCCAACAGTTGGCCGAAGCGGTCAGAAGCGAGGTCGGCAAGGCTGTGGTCGGCCAGACACACGCGATCGACAGCATGCTGGTGGCTCTCGTCACGGGAGGTCACGTGCTGCTCGAAGGGGTTCCGGGAACAGCGAAGACTTTGGCTGCGCGCAGCCTCGCTTACGCCGTGGATGCCTCGTTCAAGCGCATCCAGTTCAGCCCCGACATGATGCCTGCAGACGTCGTGGGCACCAACGTCTACGACGCCGACAGCGGGACGTTCCGACTGCGCAAAGGGCCGGTCTTTGCCAACCTCGTGCTGGCCGACGAGATCAACCGCACCCCTCCCAAGACGCAAGCCGCTCTTCTAGAGGCGATGCAGGAGTCGCAGGTGACGATCGACGGGGAGACCCATCGTCTGCCGTCGCCGTTCATGGTCATCGCGACGCAGAACCCTGTCGAATACGAAGGCACCTACCCGCTGCCCGAAGCGCAGCTCGATCGATTCCAGCAAAAGGTGGTCATCGACTACCCGGCAGAAGCGGACGAGATGGAGATCGTGCGGCGCCACGTCGGCGGGATGGCGATGACAGACCTCGGGGAGATCGGCATGCATCCGGTGGCGAGCGCCGGGGATGTGGCGGCCGCGGCTGCGGCGTTGCCGTCCGTGGTGGTCGATGAGGGCGTGTACGGCTACGTCACCGGTGTGGTGCGGGCGACCCGCGAGCACCCCTCGGTCATGCTCGGCGCCAGCCCTCGTGCCGCAGTCAGCCTGCTGGTCGCCGCCAAAGGCCTGGCGCTGCTGTCGGGCCGGGGCTTCGTCACCCCCGATGACGTCAAGACCATGGCGATTCCGTGTCTACGCCATCGTCTGGTGCTGCGGCCGGAGGTCGAGATCGAGGGCGTACCTGCTGAATCGGTGCTACACGACGCGTTCGAGAAGGTACCCGTACCGCGATGAAAGGAGCACGTGACATCCTCGCAGGATTCGAGAGTGTGTACGTGACGCCTCGAGCCGCGCTGGTTGTAGCCGTGCCGATTCTTGCGGTCGCCTGGCTGCCGGGTTTTTGGGCTTGGGTCACGGCAACGGTATGGCTCGGTACCGTGGCGTTCGCGCTGCGCCGGGACATCCGATCCGCGGTCGGGCCTGACGAGATGGAAGTAGAGCGCACGCTTCCGATCAAGCTGTCGATAGGAGTCCCCAACCCGGTCGATCTTACCGTGCGCAACACCTCGGCACGCATCGCCCGGATTCTACTCAGGGAAACCCCGCCGGCCCGATTCGAGGGAGAGAGAAGAGCCGGTCTCGGTGAGGGCGGAGAAGGCGGAGGGCGGCGGAGCGAGGGTGGCCGCATCACGCTGGGTCCTCGAGAGGAGCGCACCGAGCGAATGCGCTTCGTGCCGCCCGCTAGAGGGCTGTTCACTTTCGGTCCTGTCGCGGTGCGCTCCCTAGGCCCGCTCGGTCTTGCGGGGCGCCAGTGGGACGGGGCCGGCGAGGCCGAGGCCAAGGTCTATCCGGACATCACGGCGGTGCACGCCTATGCGCTTCTCGCTCGCAAGGGCACGCTTCACGAGATCGGCGTGCGTGCGGCACGTCATGCGGGCACCGGGACCGAGTTCGAATCGCTTCGTGATTACGTCGACGGCGACGACTATCGCGACATCGACTGGAAAGCGACCGCGCGCAGGGGCGCACCGGTGGTCCGCCGCTTCGAGGCGGAGCGCAGTCAGGCGGTGGTACTCGCGGTGGACTCGGGAAGACTGATGACGCCTGTCGTAGACGCGCTATCCAAGCTCGACCGGGCGATCAACGCCGCTCTGTTGCTCGCCTATCTTGCCACGCGATACGGCGACAACGTCGGACTGTTGGTGTTCGGCCGTGATATCCAGGCGTTCGTTCCGCCGAGGAAAGGACACCGTCAGTTCCTGACGATCCTGGAGGCGCTCTACTCCGTGGAAGGCCGTGTGGAGGAGCCCGACTATGCCGGCGCGCTACGTTACCTCTCGGCAAGAGTGCGAAGGCGCTCGCTCGTCGTTCTCTTCACCGAACTCGTGGGAACCGAGCCGTCGCGCCGGCTTCTGGGCGTGCTCGGCGGCATGGCGCGCAGGCATCTGCCGCTCGTGGTGACTCAGCGCGATCGGGAGATGGAGCGCTCTGCCACCGAGGTACCCGAGACCGAATCGGACGTCTACCGCTCGTCTATAGCCGGAGACCTCCTGCAAGACAAGGCCGCTGCTGTGCGGCTCCTGTCAGCTGGAGGATCGCTCGTCTTAGACGTGGCGCCTGAGGTGCTGTCGGTAGCCGCCGTCAACCGCTATCTCGAGGTCAAGGCACAGGGCCGGTTGTGACCGCGGCGGGTCACTGTTCGCGCCACCGGCCCGCGAACAGGAGATAGGTCAGGAGTAACGCTGCCAGCACCGCTCCGAACGCGAGCTTGAGCGATTCGGGCAAGGGCGCCGGAGTGATGAAGGCCTCGATCGCGCCGGCCACCACGAAGAGCGGCAACGTGCCGAGGAGAACGCGCAGTGCATTGGGGGAGACACGCTTCAAGGCGGCGCTCCTCGGCAGATCTCCCGGAGATATCAGAGCTCGTCCGATCATCAATCCAGCCGCACCCGCAAGCACGATCGCCGGAAGCTCGAGCGAGCCGTGGGGGACGATGAGTGCCCAGAAGTAAAGCGAGCCGCCCGCCTTGTCGAACGCTCCAGCCAAAGCGCCTAGAAGCAGGCCGTTTACCATAAGGGCGTAGACAGTGAGCGCGCCGAAAGTCATTCCTCCTGCAAAGGCCAAGAATGCGACTTGGATGTTGTTGGCCGTGATTCCGGCGGTAAGTAGCGGTGCGAACGGGGCGGTGATCGCGTGAAGGTCAGTGCCGCTCTCCAGAGTGTCGCTTACCCCTTCCCGCAGAGCCTCGGGGATGAAGAGCCTGGCGAGCGGGTAGTTGACGTAAGCGAGAATGAAGCCGAGTGCAGTCGCCCCGAAGAGTAGTGCGGCCGAGAGCGACACCTCGCGCCAGTGTTCGCGCACCAGAGCAGGGTATCCGCGGGCGAAGAAACCCCACATGGACGCCAGGCGGCGCGGCGCGGCCCCGTAGAGTTCTGCGTGAGCCCGTCCCACCAGAGAATTCAGGTATTCAGCGCTCTGGCTTTCGGGGAAGTGAGTCTGTGCATATGCGAGATCGGCGGCGCTGCGACGGTAGTCGTCGTGCAGCTGTCGCAGGCGGGTGGCGTCGAGCCTGGTGACACCGCTGCTCCGTGTCTCCGAAAGCGTGCTCTCGAGCCGCTCCCAAGCTTCGCGAGAGCCCTCTATGAAAGTGCGTTCGTCCATGCGTCTCCTCACTCGAGCCCATGCTAGCATGGGGTAAGCCGAGGAGGTTCGATGCCTGAAGAAGACCCTTTCCTGCGACATCTGGTGGTCGAGACTCCCGAGTCCGTCTCGGTCACCTACCGTCTGGCGGGCCTGGGTTCGCGCGGGGCTGCCGCGCTGGTAGACGGCGGCCTGCTGCTCCTTATCGTCTCGGCCGAAATCGTCCTAGGCATCTTCGTTGCGTTCGGGGCGTTACGCCTCTTCGGCGAAGCTGCCTCACAGGCAGTCATATGGATAGCTGCTGCGGTGATAGCGGCAGTCTTCATCACTTATTGGGGCTATTTCATCGCCGGTGAGGTCGCAGGCGGCGGACGCACTCCGGGAAAGCGGGTGATGGGCATCCGCGTGATTCGCGACGACGGTAGCCGTGTGGGGGTGATCGATTCGATCATCCGGAACTTGGTGCGCGCGATCGACTTCATGCCGGGGACGTATGCGGTAGGCATCGTGTCGATCCTGCTTTCCCAGCAGGGCAAGCGTCTCGGCGACATGGCTGCCAGCACAGCTGTCATCGAGGACCGCGGGCAAGAGCATGCGGCTGCGCCGTACGGTGCCGAGGTGGACGAACGAGTCTCGCTGGTGGTCGAGTACCTCGAGCGGCGAGAGGAAATGACGTCCGATGCGCGATATCAGGTGGCAGTGACGCTACTGAGCCTCTGGGGTGAGGATCCGGGCGGATGGGACGAGCCGACGGTGGCCGGACGCCTGGCCGATCTGGCTGGCTTGCGGCATACGCGCCGCGCTCTTGCCAGCGGCTGACGGGTGTCTTTGTCGAGCGAGGAGGGCCGAGGAGTGGACGAGCCGGCGGAGCCGACCGAGCCGACTGAGCCGACGTCTCGATCGACGGCTACGGAAGATCCCTTCTCGAAGGCGCCTGCATCGGGTACCGGTTCTGGGGCGAATCGTACCCGCGAGACGGTGACCGCCGCGCTGCTGGCGGCGCTCCTCGCGGCTTCGGCTTGGATATCCATTCCTATCGGGACGGCAGTTCCGATCACCTTGCAGGTGTTCATCGTGCTTCTCGCGGGGCTGTTGCTCACAGTCCGCGGGGCGGTCCTTGCCGTGGGCGTCTACCTGATGCTTGGAGCTGCTGGTCTTCCGGTGTTTGCGGGTGGGCTAGGTGGTTGGGGTGTGCTCGCAGGTCCGACCGGAGGATATCTGTGGGGATTCGTGGTCGCCGTAGCGGTCATCTCTTGGCTGCGTACCCGGTTCGCTGTTCTTGTGGGCAAGACGATCGGTGATGCACTGGCATTGGCCATGGGGGTCTTGGTCATCTACTTGTTCGGCTGGTTACAGCTTGCGGCGGTCACCGCTATCGACCCCTGGTCCGCCCTTATCGTAGGCGTACTTCCCTTCATACCGATCGATGCCTTCAAGGCGGTGGCGGTTCTCGTCGTCGCCGAAGCGCTCAGGCGCTCGGGCGTCGTACGTTAGGGGAACTTATAGACTCGGCCGCGACGGGTAATCTTCGGCAGGTGTCGTATGTCAGACCCTCCGTCTATGATGAGGTTGATGCGCATCCAGAGCGCGAAGGGACATCCCGGGCCCCAGGAGTTCATCGAGGAGGGGGCAGTGGAAGAGAGCCTCACGTTCGTCCATGCAGCAGACCTACATCTAGACACTCCTTTCAAGCGGGTGGACGCCGCCGACCAGCGAGTGCGCGATGCATGCGTCGAGGCGACCTTCGCGGCGTACGATCGAATCGTCGAGGTCTGCCTGGAGCGCCAGGCGGATTTCCTCGTCATAGCAGGTGACCTGTACAACAGTGCAGAGCGAAGCGTCAGGGCGCAGAGCCGATTCCGCTCCGCAGCCGAGCGTCTGGCGCAGGGCAGCGTGAGAGTATTCGTGGCGAGCGGCAACCACGATCCTTCAACGGGCGGTTCGGCACGGCTTCAGATGCCTGAGAACGTGCACGTCTTCTCGAGCAAGGCCGTCGAAAGGGTGGAGTTTCCGTCCGATGAGGACGTCCGGTGCGTCTTGTACGGTCGCAGTTTCGGCCGGGCAAAAGAGACCGACAATCTGGCTTTGGGTTTTCGAAAGAGCGATGGGGATCCGTTCGCGATCGGTGTCTTGCACGCGAACGTAGGAGGCAACGAGCAGTACGAGCCTTACGCACCGTGCTCTTTGGAGGATCTGCGTGCATCGGGCATGGACTACTGGGCGCTCGGACACATCCATCAGCATCTCGTGCTTTCCACAGACCCGCCCGTCATCTACCCTGGCAGCCCTCAAGGGCTAGACCCTAACGAGGCCGGAGGTCACGGGTGCGTGATCGTCACCGTGGGATCGACGGGCGCGCGGACGGAGTTCGTCGAGACCGGGCAGGTTACGTGGGACAGGCAAGCCGTCGATCTCACGTCGGCGGTCTCTCTCGACGACGTGCTCGCTTCGTTGCGCGCCGGCTGTGAGAGCGTGCGTGAGAGCAGCGGTGGCCGGCCGGTATTGCTGCGGATCGACCTCATCGGTCGAAGCGAGGTGCACCCGCAACTCGCACACGCCGAGGTATTCGAAGACCTGGTGGCCGAGGTGCGTGCGGAACAGCTGGGTTTGGAGCCCTGGGTGTGGCTGGATCGCGTGCGAGACCTGACTCGCCCCGCGATCGATCTAGACCGCGTCCGCGAAGGTGCCGATTTCGCTGGGGACTTGGTCCGCTTGGCCGACGCGATTCCCGCCGAAGAAGCCGAGGCGATGCTTTTTGAGGTGCTGGACCCGATTCGTTCGGCGGCACGGGGCGCCGAGCTCGACTTCGATGCACTGTCCGTTCTAGAGAGGGCCCGCGATCTGAGCTTGGACCGCCTTCTCGGCGAGGAGGCCGCACGATGATGCGCCTGAGGCGCATCGAAGCCACCCGCTTCGGTCGACTGGCCGATGCCGGAC
>PWVH01000112.1 GCA_003563465.1 Coriobacteriaceae bacterium
CGTGGCTCAGAAGCACTGCACTGATGCGAGTTGGATCTATGCCTGCCGCGGTCAGCCTGCGAATCGTCTCGCGAGCGGAGAATCCGGCATCGAGCAGGATCGTCTCGTCACCGCAAGTGAGAGCCATGGAGTTTCCCGAAGAACCGGAGCCGAGGGCCACGGCTCTAAGCCTCTGTTGCGGCTGGGTCTGGCTGTCACGGAGCGGTGGCATGTGGCAAGTGTACCCGACGCCCGCGCGCGAGGCTCACCGCTGCATCGCGAGCATCTCGCGCGTGCGCTTCCAGGCAAGACGCATTCCACCCACACTGAACCAGTACATGACGTAGGTGAGTCGCTTCATGATTATTGCCGGCACGCCGCTCACGTTGAGCTTGAACATCCATCCGACCCCCCAGCGGGGCCCTACGCTGACGAACTCGCCGTGCATGTGTGGCGTGAAGGGAAGGATAGACTGACCCTTAGCCTCTCGCAGAAGGTTCTCAGCCGTCTGCTCCGCTTCGCGGATCGCATACTGGGCGAGCATCGGAAGGGTGTGGTTGGTCTCGGGGTCGCGAAATGCGGCCACGTCGCCGATCACGTAGATGTTCTCGTGGGCCGGAGAGCGGAGATATTCGTCGCAGACGAGCCGCCCGGAGTTATCGACCTCGAGTCCCCACTCGATCGCATCCGGGTCGGCTTTCGCGCCGCCGCAGAAGACCAAGACCTCGGCATCGACGCGCTCGCCGTTTTCGAGCACCACCGTTCCTGGCTCCACCCGTTCGACCATGGAACCGAGCAGGAGTTCGACTCCCATGCGCTCGAGACGGGTCGCGGCCTTGGCACGCTGCCGCGGAGGCAGGTCGTAGAGTATGTCGGGACGGCCTTCGACAAGCCTCACCCGCAGATCTTTCGAATCTAGTCCGGCATCGCGTGCCTTGCGGGGCAGCATCTGACCGAGCGTTCCGACTATCTCTATACCGGTCGCCCCGCCGCCTATCACCGTGAAGCTGAGCGTCCGGGCACGCTGCTCCGGACTGTAAAGCGTTGCGGCACGCTTGAACGCGGCATCGATGCGTCGCTGCAGCTCCTGGGCGTCGGCCACGGACCACATCGTGACAGCGTGTTCGGCCAGTCCCGGTACGGGAGGCACGAATGCCACGGCTCCGGTCGCGATCACCAGTCGCCAGTACTCGACTCGCTCGTTCGGACCTTCTCTCGGCCCGATGTATACGGCTCGTTCCTCGGCCTTCACGTCGTTCAGGCGTTCGTAGCAGACAGTCACGGGCAGGTTCTTAAAGACCGTTGGGTGCCAGAGTTCGCAGAACTCCGGCCGAGGGGGCCCCACGGCCACCAGGTCCAGTTCGGAGAGGGCCTGCTGGCAAGGGTTCGGCTCGATCAAGACGATCTCGAGGTCGTCTGTCGGCTTCTGTCTTCTGGCAAGCTTGACGGCCAGTGTCGTGCCTGCATAGCCGCCACCGGCTATGACCACACGACGTCCGGTGACCGATGTCTGACATGTCGGTGCGTGCATCTGGCTCACGGACGGCAACCTTTCACTCGAAGCATTCATCGTGCTTGTACCCGTTCGCGTCACGCCAAGAAGTGGAACATAGAGCAAAGTGAAAGAAAAGAAGTGAGCGCTACATCGACAAGGGCGCCACCGACGACATGGGAGGACCGATGCAGGTAAGACTCTTCGCACTATCTACATGTCCCTACTGCAGGATGACCAAGCGATTCCTGGACGACGCCTCCGTCCAGTACGAGATGCTCGAAGTCGACAAGCTCGAGGACGAGGCAAAGAACTCTGCGATCGCCGAGGTCAAAGAGATCTCGGGAGGCGCGTCCTTTCCCGTCGTGGTGATCGGTGAAGAAGTGATCGTCGGTTTCAACAAGAAGCGCATCAAGGAGCTGTTGCAGCTGTGAGTCCGGCTTCGGTGCGTCGCCGATTCCCAGCGGGCACGGGCGTCGATCAGCTTCGTGAGTACATGGCTCCGTTCGCTCTTCGGCTCGGCTACCGCTTCAACGACGATGAGGATTTCGTCAACGAAGTCCTTGCGAGCGAGATCGAGATACTCGAAGAGACGGGCGACGTCTACTGCCCTTGCCGGGTGCGCACCGGCGATCCGAAGGAAGACGTGAAGATCGTCTGTCCTTGCATCCCGTTCTATGCCGATCAGTTCGCCAAGCTTCGCAAATGCTGGTGCGGTCTGTTCATCCGAACCGATGTGACTGACGGCAGCGAGCTTCACGGCGTGATCGAAGTGCCCGAAGGTCCTGCCGAGGTGCCCGTGGCACTGGCCGAGGAGTTTCCTCCCGGAACGCTTCGCACGATTCGCGTCGGCAAGCGCGAGATCACCCTCGCTCGCGTAGATGGCGAGTTCTTCGCTCTAGGCAACGTATGCCGGCACGCTTTCGGCCCGCTAGGACAAGGATTCATGGACGGCTATATGGCCGTCTGTCCCTGGCACGGCTGGCGATACGACGTGCGTGACGGTACCACCGACCACCCGGACGCAGACGTGCGCACGTACGAGACCTTCGTGCGTGAAGGCTACGTGTTCGTCACGGTCTGACTTCCTCGGAGACGTGCCGCCACTCGCTGGGCGACTTGCTGTCGCATCTTCTGCGATGGCCGCCGCTGCTAGTCCGCTTCCGCTTCGGCGCGCTCTTCTTTGAACAGCTCGGCTATGCCGCCGAGCGAGCCCATGATGCCGCTTACCTCCATCGGCAAAAAGACCTTGTTGGCCTCGCCTTCGGCGATCGCCTTGAGAGCTTCGAGATAGCGTATCGCGATGAGGTCGTTGGTGGGGTCTCCTCGGTGGATGGCGCCGAAGACGTTCTCGATGGCATTGGCCTCGCCTGCCGCAAGCTCGATCTTCTCGAACCTTTGAGCCTCGGCGACTTCTCGGATGGCCCGCGCCTTTCCCTCTGCTTCGAGGATGGCTGCCTGCTTAAAGCCCTCGGCACGCGCGATAGCAGCCTGCTTGTCGCCGTCGGCTTCCAAGATGATCGCACGGCGGTCGCGCTCCGCCTTCATCTGGCGGTGCATCGCCTCGGTGACGTCGATCGGCGGCTCTATGCGCTGCAACTCGACGCGCACTATGCGCACGCCCCACTTGTCCGTTGCGTCGTCGAGGATCTTGCGAAGTGCTGCATTGATCTTCTCACGGCTGGTCAGCGACTCGTCGAGCTGCATGTCGCCGATGACGTTTCGCAGATTGGTCTGTGCGAGCTTGGTCGCGGCCATGTAGAAGTTGGCGACGTTGTACATGAGTTTGACGGGGTCGGTGGCCTCGTAGTACACCACGGCGTCTACCGTGACGAGCACGTTGTCGCTGGTGATGACCTCTTGCGGAGGGACGTCGACCACGTTTTCTCGCATGTCCACCTTCGTGATGCGGTCGACGAAGGGGATTATGAAGTGCAGCCCCGAGTCGTAGGTGACCTGATACTTGCCGAAGCGCTCGACGATGCCCTTCTCGTAGGGGCGCACGATCCGAATCGCAGAAACCGCATAGATCAGCAGCACGATCACCACGATGATTCCGAAGGCTACGATGGCAAACCCTTGAAGCATGGCGTTCCTCCGATCCTCGGCAGATCTAGGATGTCTCTCCTTCGCCCTCATCGGGGCGCACGATCAGATGCGTACCATCGACGCGTTCCACCAATACACGGGTGCCTACGGGCAGGACCTCGCGACCGGAAGCGTCGGCTCGCCACTCCTCGCGCTCGATACGCACTTGTCCCGTGGGGCTGTCGGGGACGAGTTCTTCTATGACCACGCCCGGCTTGCCGATGAGGCGGTCCACCCCGGTGCGCATAGGCGGTTCGTGAGTGAAGTGGCTGGCGTAGCGGCGCAGAAGAACCAGGAGTACGGCTGAGACCGAGACGAAAGCTATCCATTGCCATGCAATCCCTACGCCGAGGAACTCCAGCAGGGCGGCGACTGCCGCACCTATGCCGAACGGGAGGAGAAAGAAGGTCACGGTGAATATCTCGGCGACAATGAGGATGGCAGCGAGAGCCACCCATACCCAGAACCAGATTCCGACCATCGGGCGCCTCCTAGGCAGCGAATGGGGATGGGCGTTGCCTTTCGATTCCTAGAGGACAATATATCCCTTAATCCCTATCTCCAGCGCAACTGCTGCCGACGAGTCGAGCCAGTCGGAACTGATTTGACGGCAGTAGTGCGCTTCCGGTATATTGCATAATCCCTATGCGACAAGTGCGTGAAGGAGCAAAGATGAGCGAGCGACTGCCGGACATCACAAACACGATCGGCAACACTCCTGTCGTGCGTCTCGAGCGCCTGGGCGCTGGGCTCGGAGCGGCCGTGGCGGTGAAGCTCGAGTCACGGAACCCGGGTGGTTCGGTCAAGGACCGCATCGCTCTTGGGATGATCGACGATGCCGAGGCCGGCGGGCTGATCGCTCCTGGGGAGTCGCTGCTCGTGGAACCCACCAGCGGCAACACCGGTATCGCATTGGCCCTGATCGGGGCGGCGCGCGGCTACGAAGTCGTTCTCACGATGCCCGAGAGCATGTCGGTGGAGCGCCGCCGTCTGCTGGCCGCCTACGGTGCGGAGCTCGTACTCACGCCGGCAGACGAAGGGATGAAAGGCGCCGTCGAGGCCGCCGAGAGGCTTGTGGCGGAGCGCGAAGGAGCTTTCATGCCCGCGCAGTTCGATAACCCTGCAAACCCCCGAGCCCACTACGAGACCACCGGCCCGGAGATCGGCGAAGCGCTTGCAGGCGAGCGGATCGGCGCTCTTGTGGCCGGAGTCGGTACGGGCGGGACCATCTCGGGTGCAGGGCGCTATCTCAAGGAACAGGATTCGGCTATACGTATCGTGGCGGTCGAGCCGGCCGAGTCCCCGCTGATCGCCCAGACGCTCGCCGGAGAGCAGCTGACGCCTGCCCCTCATCTCATTCAGGGCATCGGCGCCAACTTCGTCCCGGCCACTCTAGACCTAGATGTAGTAGACGAGGTAGTTTCCGTTACCGGCGAGGAGTCCATCGCGATGGCGCGCCGGCTTGCGGCCGAGGAGGGCATCTTGTGCGGGATATCCAGTGGCGCGAATCTTGCAGCTTCACTTGCCCTCGCGGCGCTTCCGGAGCTTGCGGGGAGCGCAGTGGTGACCGTGGCCCCTTCGACGGGAGAGCGCTATCTGTCAACCAAGTTGTGGGAGGACGTGGCCTGATGCGCGTTCCCCAGACAGTGGACTATGCTTTGAGGGCGCTAGTGGCCATAGGAGGCCTGCCTCCAGGAGTGAGCCTGGCGGCTGGCGAGGTTGCCGACAGGCTTGGTCTGCCGAGGCGCTTCGTAGAACAGCAGATCACCGCGCTGGCGAAGCACGGGTTGGTGACCAGTCAGCGCGGGGCCCGCGGCGGGAGCATGCTGGCCCGTCCTGCCGCAGACATCACGGTGGCAGAAGTCGTCGAAGCGCTGCAAGGGACGGTGCTCGACGTTCCAGCCGCCACAGGTTCGGCAGTCTCTGAGATGTGGGCCGAGGCCGCAACGAGGCTCAAGGATCACCTCGGCGAGACCACCATCGAGGATCTATCCTTGCGTCAGAAGGAGATGGATAGGTTCAGGGCGCCTGTCTACCATATCTGAGTAACCACGACACGGTTCTCGCACGGTTCTTATGAGAACCCTCATGGTTCTTGTGAGAACTCTCATGGGGAATAGCACGTGCGCGCAGGTGCACGTCCGGCAGAGAACGGAAGGAAGGGATCGGCGTGGCCAGAAGCGGGCGACTGGTGACCGGTTTGGCTCTCTTGGGAGCGGCGGCGTTACTCGTCACTGGATGTGAAGTGATCGAGAGGATCGGCGAACGCGACGAGATCGTCGAGGTGAAGATAGGTGTCGTGGCGCCGTTTTCGGGCGACATGGCCGCCGAGGGCCTCGGAATCAGAAACGGCGCCGAACTGGCCATAGATCAAGCCAACGATTCCGAGGAGCTGCGAGATCTCGGCATCAGCCTGGTCATGCTTCCCCTCGACGATGCAGGCGACCCCAGGACCGGTGTCAATGCTGCTAACGAGCTCGTCGCCGACGAAGCCGTCGTCGGCGTCGTGGGACACCTGGGCTCTGACGTTTCCATTCCCGCGTCAGCGGTCTACAACGATGCCGGTATCGTTCAGGTATCGCCCGCTTCGTCTCACCCGAGGCTTACCGATCAAGGTTTCGAGAACGTCTTCCGGGTTTGCGCGGTCGACTCGGCGCAGGGTCCCCTTGCCGCCGACTTCGTGCTGGAAGAACTCCGCTTCGACACCGCGGCAGTCGTAGACGACTCGACCCCGTACGGCAGAGATGTCTCAGCCGGTTTCGCGGAACGGTTCGAGGCGCACGGCGGACGCGTGATCTCGACCGGCAAGGTAAGTGTCGGCGACACGGACTTCGAAGACCTGTCTTCAAGAATCGCCGGCCTGAACCCGGACGTGATCTACTTCGGCGGCACGGATGCCGAGGGCGCGCTGATCTCGAAGCAGGCGAAAGCGGCCGGTGCGGTAGCTTTCATGATGGGTCCCGATCGCATGCTTACTCAGTCCTACATCGACACCGTCGGCGCAGAGGAAGCCCGCGGCGACCTCGCTACTTCGATCGGCCGGCCGCTGGGCGATCTTCCAGCCGAAGAGGAGTTCCGCGAGGCTTTCGAAGAGAGGTTTCCCGGCGAGACTATCGAGTTGTACGACGCGTACGCCTACGACGCGACCATGGTGATCATCGAGGCCGTCAAGAAGGTGGCTGCCGAGATGGGCGCCGACGCCCTCACCACTCCGGCCGGCAAGCAAGCAGTAATCGAAGCGGTGGCCGGGATCGAGCACACCGGCGTGACGGGGCGCACCTCCTTCGACGAGAAGGGCGACACTACCAACGTACAGATCGCTGTCTACGTAGTAAGGGATGGCGAGTGGGTCCCTTACGGCGAGTAGGGCGAGCTCATCTGCTACCATCCGATGTGCGACAGAGGTCTCATCCGAGGGGGCCGTCATGAAGGCGCTGATTCTTGCAGGGGGCAAAGGTACGCGGCTTCGCCCGATCACGTTCACGCGTGCCAAGCAGCTCGTTCCGGTCGCCAACAAGCCGATCCTCTTCTACGGGATAGAGTCGATTCGCGATGCAGGCATAACCGACATCGGCATCATCGTCGGCGACACAGCTGACGAGGTGATGGATGCGTGCGGAGACGGCTCTCGATGGGGCGTCTCGCTGACGTACATCCCTCAGGAGGCGCCACTCGGTCTTGCCCACGCAGTCAAGATCGCCGAGGACTTCATGGCCGGTGACTCCTTCGTGATGTATCTCGGCGATAACCTCATCAAGGACGGCATCGTGCGTTTCGTCGATGAGTTCGAGTCCGGAACCGCGAACGCCCAGATACTCCTCGCACGTGTGCCGAATGCATCGCAGTTCGGTGTTGCAGAGCTGGGAACTGACGGATCCGTGAAGTGCCTTGTGGAAAAGCCCGAAGAACCACGATCCGACCTTGCTCTCGTGGGCGTCTATCTGTTCGACGATTCCGTCTTCGAGGCGGTCGGCGCGATCGAGCCCTCGGCCCGGGGAGAACTCGAGATAACCGATGCCATCCAGTGGCTTGTCGACAACGGGAAGCGCGTAGATCCGCACATCATCGAAGGTTGGTGGAAGGACACCGGCAAGCTCGACGATATGCTGGAGGCCAATCGCATCATCCTAGACACGTTGTCTCCGGAGATCAGCGGTGATGTCGATGCGGAGTCGGAGATACATGGCCGGGTGAGCATCGGGCAGGGTACTTCCGTCCGCAAGTCCGTGATTCGCGGGCCGAGCGTCATCGGAGAGCGTTGCGAGATCGTGGACACCTACATCGGCCCCTACACTTCCGTAGGTGACTGCTGCGAGGTGACCGGGAGCGAGCTCGAGCACGCGATTCTAATGCGGGAAGCGCGGGTCCTGAACGTCGGCAGACGAATCGCCGACAGCCTCATCGGCTGCAACGTCACGGTGCGGCGAACTGATGGCGTGCTGTCGGCGATCAGGGTGATGCTCGGGGACAACTCCGAGGTGGAGCTTGCATAGAAGCCTCGGGTGGGGGCATACGCTGGGCCGCTCGTCTAGGGCGCGTGCCGGTTCACGCCGTTAGGCAAGAAGTGCCCGTGCGGCGCTAGAAGGAGTGGGCAAGCTGCGTTCGATGCCATCAATCGCTTTCACGGTCGCGGCGTGCGTGCTTGCGGTGGCTGCGATCTGCGGCCTATGGCTCGACCGGGTCGCCCTGGACACCGAGGGCTACCTGTCTAGAATAGCCCCCCTGTGGCAAGAGCCGGCGATTCGCGAACAGGCTGCCGAGGAGATCGCAGCGTTCATCGATAACCACGTCGATGCGGAGCGCACCACGGAATTGCTGCTCCCAGGCGTTCCGACGCCGTTGCGCGCAATGATAAGCGATCATGTGGATGCGTTGATCGCACCGATCAGCCGAGGGCTGGGCGCCGCCTACGTTGCTTCGCCGAGTTTCGAAAAGGCATGGCGCGATACCAACGAGACAGTCCACCGGTCTATCGTGCAACAACTGCTTGCTCCAGGTGACATCAGGACCACCGGCATATGGGTCGAATTCGACATCGGTCGCGCTGCAGCTGAGGCAGCACATGCGAGTCCAATAGTGGTGGCGAGTCTCACCGGAGACTCGTTTGTTCGGGAGCTGAAGATACTCGACCCTGGCGAATTCCTTGTTGCACGCATCCTGGTCCGTGCGCTCAACGGCCGCGGAGGGTTGCTCCTTGCGGCCTTTCTACTCTTTTCGGTCGCCGCGGTGGCAAGTGCCCCGGATCGGATACTTGCCGTCTCTCGCCTGGCAAAGGGAATAGCGGCTTCCATGGCATTCCTGCTGGCCGGAGTGGTGTTGGTTCGCAGGTTCTGCGTTGCCCGTCTTTCCGGTTGGTATGCGTCGCCTTCCTCCAGCGAGGCGATGTTCGACGCGGTCGCACGAGATCTCACGAACGCTGCGGCCGTCGTGATGGTCTTCGCTCTGGCTACCGGACTAATCATCACAGGGGTGCGCCGGCGGGTCGCAGACGGTGCTCGGAACGACAGAACGGATATCGCCTCGTAGTCAGACAAGTGACTCAGACGATTGACGGAGTCGCTGGCCGCTACAAGTATGAAGTGGCATCCACCGTTCGGATGATTGGCCTTTCAGCCCGTTTACCTGCGCTTTGATACACGCGATGATACGTGTCAAGCGTCTTGGTCAGTGACTCACGAGCGGGCGATCGGCGGATGGCAGGGTCTTGCGTACCGAAGGTGCGGCAAGGCCCAAGCTTTCTTGGATGCTGCGCTATGTCTCGCAATCCAAGCGTACGGAGGGGGTTTCTCGTCCGCAACTCCCATGAGTGACGGCGAGCCCGGCACGTACCAAAGCACGTGCAAGAGGGGGTTGCGAGATGGACACCGAGGTAGTGCGGAGAGTCGTACCCTTCGTCGATTTGCAGCGACAGCATTTGCAGGTCGCAGCTGGCCTGTCTGCCGCATTCGATCGGGTCATCGCTCGAGGGGGCTTCACGCTCGGTGGCGAGGTGGAGAACTTCGAGAAGATGTTCGCCGAATACGTCGGCGCGAGCGATGCGGTAGGGGTCGGTTCCGGCACCGACGCGCTGCACTTCGCACTCCGGGCGTGCGGTGTCGGTCCCGGAGACGAGGTCGTGACGGTTGTGAATACCTTTGCGGCCACGGCCGAGGCCATCACCATGTGCGGCGCACGCCCGATCTTCGTCGACATCGTCGAGTCGACGTGCCTGATGGATCTCGATCTTTTCGAGGAGGCGATCACGCCGCGCACCAAGGCGATCGTCCCGGTCCATCTCTACGGGCAGCCAGTCGACATGGATCGTGTCATGGGAACTGCTCGCCGGCACGGCGTGAAGGTAGTAGAGGACGCTTGCCAGGCGCACGGTGCGAACGCCGGCAACGGCGCCAAGGCCGGCACGATCGGTGACGCGGGGTGCTTCAGCTTCTATCCGAGCAAGAACCTTGGCGCCCTCGGCGACGGGGGCATGGTGGTCACCGACGATCCAGCAATCGCGCAGCGGATTCGCTTGCTTCGCAACCATGGGGAAGACGCACAGAGACGTCACACCGAGCTCGGGTGGTGCAGCAGGCTACATGGCATGCAAGCAGCCTTCCTGTCGGCGAAGCTGCCGATGCTCGATGCGTGGAACGATATGCGCCGCGATGCCGGTCGGCTCTACGACGAGTTGTTCGCAACGGTCGCAGGCGTGTCTCCGGTCGAGAACTCCGGCACGGATCACCTCTATCACCTCTACGTTGTGCAGGTCGATGAGCGCGACCAGGTCAGGAGTCGCTTGAGCGACGCGGGAGTGCAGACCGGTATCCACTACGCGGTACCACTGCATCTCAATCCGGCATTCGCGTCTTACGGATACACGCAAGGTGATTTTCCCGTCGCCGAGAGAGTCGCTCGGCGAATCCTATCGCTCCCGGTCTTTCCCCACATCAAGGAGGAAGAGGTTCGCGACGTCGTCGCAGCGGTGAGCGAGGTGATGCGAGATGTCTGAAATGCAGCTAGAAGAGGTAAGAGTCTCGCGGTATCCTCTGACATCCTCGCCGATGCTGCCTACGCAAGCGCTCGACGTCGCGATGCCCAAGGCGCCCTCGCTACCGATCGATGAGCGAGCCGTCTCCCCGATGAAGCGCGTATTGGACGTGGCGGGGTCGCTATTCGGCCTCATAGTGCTGTCCCCCCTCTTTCTGACGGTGGCGGCGGTCGTGAAGATCGAGTCGCCCGGCAGTGGGATCTTCGCGCAGGAGCGAGTCGGACGAAACGGCCGGTCCTTCAAGATGCTGAAGTTTCGGACCATGCGTGTGGAGGCCTCATGCGACGCGCATCGCCAGCACATGACCAAGCTGATCACGCAGGACGCTGCTTGCGCGAAGGGCGAAGACGGCACCTACAAGATGGAGCAAGACCCACGCGTGACTCGAGTCGGGCGCGTCCTGCGCCGTACGAGCTTGGACGAGTTGCCTCAGCTCGTGAACGTCTTGCGCGGAGAGATGTCTCTGGTCGGCCCGCGTCCGCCACTCGACTACGAGGTGGAACTGTACTCGCCGCGACACATGAGACGCCTCGAGGTTCTGCCGGGCATGACCGGACTGTGGCAGGTGAGCGGCAGGACGCGTCTCGACTTCGAACAGATGGTCGACCTCGATCTTCAGTACATCGAGAACTGGTCGATCCGGCTCGACTTGCGAATCTTGTGGAGGACCGTATTTGTGGTTCTTACCCGGGAAGGAGCATGGTGACAATGGAGGGCATAGTTCGGGTAGGGCTTGTAGGCTACGGTTACTGGGGCCCCAATCTTCTGCGCAACTACATGGGGCTCGACAAGGCAGACGTCCGCTGGGTATGTGATTTGGGCGCGGGGAGGATAGCTCTCGCCAAATCCCGCTACCCGTCGGTCACGGTCACTCAGGATTACGCTGACGTGATCGGCGACCCTGAAGTGGACGCGGTCCTTATCGCCACGCCAATCTCGACGCATTACGAACTGGCGCTGCGAGCGCTCGAGGCTGGAAAGCACGTGTTCGTGGAGAAGCCGCTCACGTCGACCTCGCGCGATGCGGTGAAGCTAATCGAGCTAGCCAACGCCAACCGCTTGACGCTGATGGTGGGACACACCTTCGAGTACAGCCCACCGGTCATGAAGATCAAGGAGATCATCGATTCCGGGGAACTCGGTGACATCCACTTCATGGCTTCGAGTCGCGTCAATCTGGGGCTGCATCAGAAGGACGTGAGCGTGATCTGGGATTTGGCGCCCCACGACCTTTCCATCTTCTTCTACTGGCTCGGAGAAGAGCCGACGCACATCGGCGCCGTTGGCCGGTCGTGCCTCGACGGCTGCAACCCCGACGTAGCGTTCGTGAATCTCGCGTTTCCCTCGGGGGCAATCGCCGAGATCCAGCTCTCCTGGCTGTCACCGGTCAAGCTGCGTCGGACCATGATCGTCGGTAGCCGAAAGATGCTACTGTACGACGACACCGAGAGCGTGGAGAAGGTCAAGATCTACGACCACGGCGTCACTCGAAAGGTAGAGCCGGACTCCTACGGTGAGTATCAGCTCTCTTATAGAACCGGCGACATAGTCTCGCCACGTCTCGACACTCACGAACCGTTGTTCACAGAGGCCTCGGAGTTCGTAGATAGCGTGTTGTCGCGCAGGCCGCCGAGGACCGACGGCGCGAGTGGACTTCGTGTGGTGAACGCACTCGAGCGTGCCGAGGAGTCGCTCAAGCACAACGGTAGCCGCGTTGACGAAACGATGAACTACGGTCGCAGAAAAGACGACGACCAGCTCCTGGTCGAGCCGTACACTCCCTACGTGCATCAGATGTTTATTGGGCCTTAGACGCAGAGACGGACGCATCCATGACACCGGACCGAGGATATCGCGTCACTTCGACCGAGGGCACCAGCGTGCTTGCGGTGTCGCACCGCGTTGAACTGGGCGTGGGCACCGTGGTGGAAGAGCCGTGCGTTCTCGGCAAGTTGCCGCGCGAGCCTTCGGGTCCCCAGGCAGTGACCCGTATCGGCTCCCAGGGCGTAATACGTCCTTTCACGACGGTGTATGCCGATGTAGAGATCGGGGACCGGTTTCAGACCGGTCAAGGCGTAAGCATCCGCGAAGACAATCGGATCGGTGACGACGTGAGTGTGGGAACCAACACCGTGCTCGAGTACGGCAACCGTATCGGGAATCGAGTCCGCATCCACACGGGCTGTTTCCTCGAACTGGTCACGGTCGAAGACGATGCTTGGATAGGGCCAAACGTAGTCTTCACGGACGATCCGCACCCACCATGCCCTCGTTACCGCGATTGTCGTGGCGGCCCGATCGTGCGCGCCAGAGCGCGCGTGGGCGCGAACAGCACGATTCTGCCGGGCGTGACGATCGGGGCTGGAGCGCTCGTCGGGGCGGGTTCTGTGGTCACGGCCGATGTTCCGGACGACACCGTAGTGGCGGGGAATCCGGCACGGGTGTTGTGCGCGGTAAGCGAGCTTTCGTGCGCGCCAGGATACTTCGACAAGCCGTACGAGTGGACAGCGCCCAAGAGTGCCGAGGGGGAGTCCACATGAGTGCGGTCAGAACCGAGTGCGACGTTATGCTCCTGCAGCCTCCGAGCCCGCCCTTTGTCGACATCGAGCGGGAGTTCCAGGGAGGTCTGGGTCAAGGAATCAAAGTGAGTCGCCCAACATGGGGGCACACACGCACGCCGTTCTACAACCATTCCCTAGCATGGACCGCAGGCGTGCTCGAGCAGGCCGGGTATCGTGTGGCCTATCTGGACGCTCAGGCGCTTCGAATGGACGAGAACCAGGTGGCGGAGGCGGTTTGCAATGCGGGGCCGCGCGTGTTGTTCGCACTCGTCAACGTGCCTTCGCTCGACAAGGACCTCGAGCTGCTCGCACATGTCAAGTCCCGTGCAGAGGGAATCACGGTCGTGGCTGTCGGCACGACCTGTCGTGTGGCCGGCGAGAAGGTGGCGTCGGCTTCCGGTGTCGATGTCGTTCTGTACGGCGAATCCGAAGGCTCGGCACCCGATATCGTAGAAGCACTGGATGCGGGTCGCGACGTGACTCGAATCGAGGGCGTGTGGGCCAACGACCTGGACGCCCGGGAGCTCCGCCGGTCGGGCTTCGTGCGTGACTTGGACTCTATCCCGATGACGCCGTTTCACCTGCTGCCGATGGATAGGTACCATGGACAGTACTTGGGCGCTGGCCACCCCGTTGCCCCAATCGTCAGCAGCAAAGGCTGTCCGTTCGGTTGCGGTTACTACTGTCCGTATCCGGCGGCCTACGGCAGCAAGGTACGCTTCCGGTCGCCGGAGCTGGTAGTCGACGAGATCGAGAAGATCCGTAACGATTACGGCATCAACCACCTGATCTTTCGGGACCAGAACTTCACACTGAATGAGGAACATGCCGAGGCCGTGTGTCGAGAGATCATCCGGCGAGACCTAGACGTCTCGTGGGTGTGCGAGACTCGTTTCAATCTAGTACGGGACGGCGACATGCTCGAGCTGATGCGTGCAGCCGGATGCGAGCAAATCAACTTCGGGCTCGAGACGGCCGACCCCGAGCTCTTCGAATCGGTGGGCAAACCCGGCACGGCTTTCGACGAAATCGAGCGGGTCCTCGAACTGATGCGGCAAGCTGGTTTGATCGCCCATGCGCACGTAATCATCGGTCTGCCTGGCGAGACGTGGTCTTCGGTGTTGAGGACGGGGCGGGTAGTTCGCTCGCTACAGTTCGACTCATTGAACTTCGGTTTCCTAACGCCGTTTCCCGGAACGCGCTTCTACGACGAAGCTCGGGCCAAGGGTCATATCAAGACCGAGGACTGGTCGAAGTACACTCATTCCGAACCTGTCGTACGCACCGAGCGCATGTCGCTCGCGCAGCTCAAGCTCGCGCA
>PWVH01000055.1 GCA_003563465.1 Coriobacteriaceae bacterium
GCAGGGTGCAAGACCTCCGAGTAGTCGTGTGGCTTCCTCTTAGTTTTCGGATTCCGCATACCGGGTAGTATTTCCATGTTGGCAGAAAACTTGACATTATACGACTCAGATTTTAGCATCCGTACGGACGCCGTTCGAGTGGCGGCTTGCAGCGAATGATAGCGTCCGAAACGGGATGCAGGAGGATGAAAGGAGAGCGGCAGATGGGCAAGGTTCTAGGCATTGATCTGGGCACGACGAACTCCGCGGTCGCGGTGCTAGAAGGTGGTGAGCCCAGCGTCATAATCAACGCCGAGGGAGATCGGACCACTCCCTCTGTTGTCGCGTTTCGCAAAGACGGCGAGCGCGTGGTGGGCAAGGCGGCCAAGAACCAGGCGATCACCAATCCGGAGAACACGGTCACCTCGATCAAGCGGTTCGTAGGCCGCCGGTACGAGGAGACCGAGTCCGAGCGCAAGACCATCGCCTACGAGGTCGTCAAGGGCAAGGACGGCCGCTGTATGGTCGACATCGAGGGCACCCAGTACACGCCCGAAGAGATATCGGCGATGGTGATACAGAAGCTGAAGACCGACGCCGAAGCGTACCTGGGCGAGACGGTGACCGAGGCGGTCATCACCGTTCCCGCTTACTTCAACGACATGCAGCGACAGGCCACGAAGGATGCCGGAAAGATCGCTGGCTTGGACGTCAAACGCATCATCAACGAGCCGACGGCGGCGGCGCTTGCATACGGTCTCGACAAGGGCGAGGAGAGCCAAACCATCCTCGTGTTCGACCTTGGCGGAGGAACCTTCGATGTCTCAATCCTGGAGATAGGCGAAGGCGTGTTCGAGGTCAAGTCGACTTCAGGAGACAACCACCTCGGCGGTGATGACTGGGACCAGCGCGTAATCGACTGGTTGGCGGACAAGTTCAAGGCCGACCAGGGAATCGACTTGCGTGCCGACAAGATGGCGCTCCAGCGGCTCAAGGAAGCGGCCGAGAAGGCCAAGATGGAGCTCTCGACGACGCAGACGACCCAGATCAACCTGCCGTTCGTGACGGCAGACGCTTCCGGTCCGAAGCATCTGGACTACAAGCTGACGCGAGCGGAGTTCCAGAAGATCACGAGCGATCTGCTGGACCGCTGCAAGAAACCGATCGAGGCAGCCATGAAGGACTCGGGTGTCAAGCCTTCCGACATCGAGCACGTGATCTTGGTGGGCGGCTCCACGCGCATGCCTGCGGTCGTCGAGATGGTCAAGTCCGTCACCGGCAAGGAGCCACACAAAGGTGTGAACCCAGACGAGGTGGTCTCAGTAGGCGCTGCGATTCAAGCCGGGGTTCTCTCAGGTGACGTCAAAGACATCCTGCTGCTCGATGTGACGCCGCTGTCTCTTGGCGTCGAGACTCTCGGCGGCGTGATGACCAAGATGATCGAGCGCAACACCACAATCCCGACGCGCAAGACCGAGACCTATACTACCGCCGCTGACGGTCAGACATCGGTAGAGATACACGTGCTCCAAGGCGAGCGTGAGATGGCGGCGGACAACAAGACACTCGGGAAGTTCCATCTGATGAACATCCCACCCGCGCCGCGAGGCGTCCCGCAGATCGAGGTCACCTTCGACATCGACGCCAACGGTATCGTCAACGTGTCCGCAAAGGACAAAGGGACCGGTCAGGAACAGAAGATCACCATCTCGGGCAGCACCGCGCTCTCTGACGAAGAGGTCGATCGCATGGTGACCGACGCCGAGTCCCACGCAGATGAGGATCGCAAGAAGAAGGAGGCGGCCGAGACGCGCAACACAGCCGACACGCTCGTCTACAGCACTGAGAAGACGCTTTCCGACCTTGGGGAGAAGGTGCCCGAGGATATCAAGACAGCGTGCGAAGAGGCGATCGCCGAGGCGAAGACTGCGCTCGAAGATGACGACACCGATGCCATCAAGGCGGCGACCGAGAAGCTACAGGAGTCCGGATACAAACTCGCGGAGATCGTCTACGCCGAGGCCCAGACAGAGGCGCAGGCGGCCGAGTCTGCCGAGGGCGAAGAGACGCCTGCCGGAGACGAGGAAGAGGTCGTCGAGGCCGACTACGAGGTAGTAGATGAGGACGAGGACGAGTAGTGATGACCGCGCGAGAAGACAGGGAAGACCGCGAAGACCGCGAAGACCGGGAGGACATGCGTCTCGACCCGGAGCTGGAGAACGATCTCGGGGCCGAACTCGAGATGCGGGGAGACCAGCTCATGGCTGAGCTCGAGGCCGCTCGTGAGGAAGCGGCACACAACCTCGAGACGGCCCAGCGGGTCCAGGCGGAGTTCGACAACTACCGCAAGCGCATAGCTAGAGACCATGCCGACGCCGTCAAGCGTGCGGGCGAGAGAATCGTCAGCCACCTGCTGCCAGTGGTCGACAGCCTCGAACGAGCGATCGATCATGTCACTGCAGGCGGCGACAGAAGCGACCTGCTCTCCGGAGTGGAAATGGTTCACGGCCAGTTGCTCGATGTCCTCGCTAAAGAAGGGGTCGAACAGATCGACCCCTTCGGCCAGTCTTTCGATGCGCTGAAGCATCAGGCAGTGGGGCAGAAGGAAGACTCGGAAGTGCCCGAAGGCACGGTCGTCGAAACCTACCAGAAGGGCTACGAGATGCACGGACGTGTCGTACGCCCGGCGACGGTGGTCGTCTCCACCGGGGGCCCCGCTGCCGAGGAGTGAGGCGTGAACGATGCCGGTCACGAAGAACTACTACGACATCCTCGGTGTGAAGAAGGACGCCTCGACCGACGAGATCAAGAAGGCCTTCAGGCGTCTTGCGCGAAAACACCATCCCGACGCCGGCGGAACCGAGGAGAAGTTCAAGGAGATCAACGAGGCCTACGAGGTGCTCTCCGATGCCGAGAAGCGGGAGCAGTACGACCAATACGGTGCGTACTTCGGCGGCCAGGTGCCTCCTGGCGCAGGTGGCCCAGGTCAGGGTGCTCCGTGGCCTGGCGGCGGTTTCAGCTACGAGCACGTAGATCTTGGAGATCTTGGCGATCTTTTCGGAAGCGTCTTCAGTGGCGGAGGATTCTCTGGCACCGGCACGGCTCGTGGAGCGAGCACCCAGGCACGTCGCGGACGTGATCTCACGTACGAGATAACTCTGGATTTCGACGAGGCTCTCAGCGGAGTGTCGACGAAAGTCGACGTTCAGCGTGCAGAGACATGTTCGGTGTGCAAGGGGTCTGGCGCCAAGTCCGGCACTTCGCCGACGAAGTGTCCCAGCTGCGGCGGAATCGGACACGTCAGTGAGGGCCAGGGACTCTTCGGCTTCTCGAGAACCTGCCCGAGGTGTGGCGGCAGCGGACAGGTGATCGAGCAACCCTGCACCAAGTGCAAGGGAAAGGGCCGGGTGGTTCGCATCAAACCGGTCACCGTGAACGTGCCACCGGGCGTCACTGACGGAGGAAAGCTGCGTTTCAAGGGCAAAGGCGAGCCTGGCCAGGGCGGAGGACCTCCAGGCGATCTGTACGTGGTGACGCACATCCGTAAGCACCCTTACTTCACGCGAGATGGAGCCGACGTGGTCTTGGATCTTCCAATCACGATCACCGAGGCCGCGCTAGGTACGGAAGTGAGAATACCGGTACCCGGGGGAGGCAAGGTGAAGCTGAAGATCGCTCCCGGTACCGAGGACGGCAAAGTCCATCGCATCACGAGCAAGGGGGCTCCGCGTCTGAAGGGCTCAGGCCGCGGTGATCTCAAGGCTAGAACCAGGATAGTGGTTCCGGAGAAGCTTACGGCCGAGGAGGAGGAACTGCTGAAAAGATTCGCCTCGTCACGTAAGGAAGACTTGCGAGCGCACATCAAGTGAGATACGCAGGCCGCAGCTGGCCGCAGAGACGCCTGCGATCCTAGGAGGCAGACTTGACTGCAAGAAGACGACAATCTGACAAGCAGAGGCCGCTGTACATGATAAGCATCGCTGCTGAGCTAGCAGGTATGCATCCGCAGACGCTGCGGATCTACGAACGCAAGCGGCTTATACAGCCACGACGCTCGGCTGGCAACACGAGGCTTTATTCCGAGGCGGACATCGAGCGCCTGCGCCTCATCCAACACCTCACTAAGGTTGAGGGCATCAACCTCGCTGGTGTTGAGCGGATTCTGGAGCTCGAACGCGAGGCCGAACGTCTGCGTGATGAGGCCGAGAGACTTCGCCTCAAGGTGGAGCAGGCTCGCTCGGCGGCTGCGAAGGCGATACGGACGCCCGAGTATACCGCCGACATCGTGATGGTGCGCAGAGGCACGCTTGCGAGGAGATCCTGATGACGGATCCTGCCAGAAGACCGATAGCCAAAGGTCCACTATGAATGCTTCTGGCATGGGTGTGGACACGCCTGAGGCGAGTGTTTGCGAACGAGAGCGGCCCGGCTTGACGGGTGAGGCGGTGACGCTCGTGCGGCGTCTCAGGATGACGATCGGCAGCAACGTGCTGCGGAGGCGAGAGGCATGAGACTGGACAAGTTCACGATCAAGGCACAAGAGGCCCTGCAGGCGGCCCAAGGCATCGCCGAGGAAGCATCCTCGCAGGTGATCGATCCCGAGCACCTGCTGAAAGCACTTCTGGACGCCGCCGAAGGAATCACCCGACCTCTCGTGCAGAAGGTCGGTGCGGATGCCGACCTCCTAGAAACCGAAGTGACCGGAGCGATTGAAGCTTCGCCCAAGGTGAGCGGTGCCGGACTTGCTCAGGCCGGGGTGGGCCCGCGGCTGAATTCCGCAGTGTCTTCGGCGTCTAAGCATGCGGAGAAGTTGAAGGACGCCTACGTGTCCACAGAGCACCTGCTGCTAGCGATCACCGAGGACTCGGGCGATGCCGGGCGGCTTCTGAAGGAAGCTGGGGTCACCGCGGAACGCGTACTAGAAGCCATGAAGGAGCTGCGCGCCGGAGCGCGAGTGACAGACCAGAATCCCGAGGACCAGTTCCAGGCGCTCGAGCGCTACAGCCGCAACCTGACCGCTATCGCGCGCGAAGGCAAGCTCGACCCTGTCATCGGCCGGACCGAGGAGATCCGTCGCGTGATCCAGGTACTTTCGCGGCGAACCAAGAACAATCCCGTGCTTATCGGCGAGCCCGGCACGGGCAAGACGGCCATCGCGGAGGGGCTTGCGCAGCGCATCGTCGCAGGCGACGTACCGAGCAGCTTGCGCGACAAGGACGTGATCGCACTCGACCTCGGTGCCATGGTGGCTGGGACCAAGTACCGGGGTGAGTTCGAGGATCGGCTCAAGGCGGTGCTTCGCGAGATCGAGCAGGCCGAGGGGCGGATCGTGCTCTTCATCGACGAGATGCACACGCTTGTAGGCGCCGGAGCCGCTGAAGGCTCGATGGACGCGAGCAACATGCTCAAGCCGGCCCTTGCGCGCGGCGAGCTGCACGCCATAGGAGCGACAACGCTCGACGAGTACCGCAAGCACATCGAGAAAGACGCGGCGCTTGAAAGGCGCTTCCAGCCTGTTTTCGTCGGCGAGCCGAGCGAAGAAGACACCATCGCGATTCTGCGCGGTCTTAAGGAGAAGTACGAGGTCCACCACGGTGTGCGCATCACCGATGGAGCCATCGTGGCCGCGGCGACGCTCTCGAACCGATACATCACCGACCGCTTCCTACCGGACAAAGCCATCGATCTCGTCGACGAGGCGGCTTCCAGGTTGAGGATCGAGATCGATTCGATGCCTTCCGAGATTGACGCGGTCGATCGTCAGCTACGTCAGATGCAGATCGAAGAGGCCGCGCTATCCCAGGAGACCGACGAGGCGAGCGCCGCGCGCCTGGAGGCACTGCGTGCCGAGATGGCCGGCCTGTCCGAGGAGCTGTCTGCCCTCAAAGCGCGCTGGGAGGGCGAGAAGAACGTGATTGCTGAGGTACAGCAGCTGAAGGCCGAACTCGACGAGGCTAAAGTCGGGTCCGAGCGAGCCGAGCGCGAGGGCGACCTCCAGCGTGCTGCCGAGATCCGCTACGGTCGCATCCCCGAACTGGACAGCCGACTCGTGGAGGCCGACGAGCGCCTACGCGAGCTGCATGCCGGAGCCGCGATGCTGAAAGAGGAAGTGACCGAGGAGGAGATAGCCGAGGTCGTCTCCGCCTGGACCGGCGTGCCCGTCTCCAAGCTGATGCAGGGGGAGATGGCCAAGCTGGCCACGCTCGAAGAGCATCTGCACGAGCGCGTGGTCGGTCAGGATGAGGCGGTGTCCGCGGTCTCGGCGGCCATCCGGCGTTCGCGTGCCGGACTCTCCGACCCGGACCGGCCCATCGGCTCGTTCATATTCATGGGTCCGACCGGTGTCGGAAAGACAGAGCTTGCTCGCGCTCTCGCTGAGTTCCTCTTCGATGACGAACGCGCGATGGTACGCATTGACATGTCTGAGTACATGGAGAAGTTCAGCGTGCAGCGGCTGATAGGCGCACCTCCGGGCTATGTCGGCTACGAAGAGGGCGGTCAACTGACCGAGGCCGTGAGGCGCCGTCCGTACTCGGTAGTGCTGCTCGACGAGATCGAGAAGGCGCATCCGGACGTGTTCAACGTGCTGCTTCAGGTTCTCGACGATGGGCGTTTGACCGATGGCCAGGGGCGCACGGTGAGTTTCCGCAACGCGATAGTAATCATGACCAGCAACGTGGGGTCGCAGTTCATACAAGAACTCGCGAAGTCTGGCGACAAGAACTCGATGAAGAACGCTGTCGAGGAGGCCTTGAGGCAGACGTTCCGCCCAGAGTTCCTTAACCGGATCGACGACATAGTGCTCTTCGACGCACTCGACATCGAGCAGATAGGAAGAATCGTCGAGATCCAGCTTCGAAAGGTGTGCGAGCGGTTGGCCGAGCACGATTTGGTGCTCGAGATCACTCCCGCGGCCATCGAGCGCATTGCGCTTGATGGATTCGACCCGGCGTTCGGCGCCAGACCGTTGAAGCGCGTAATCCAGCGCGAAGTGGTCGATCGTGTCGCCAAAGGCCTCATCGACGGCACTCTGACCGATGGCGCGACGGTCACGGTTGACATCGGAGATGGCGGTGAGATCGAGATCGTATAGGTATTCATCAACTGCGTGACGTCGTTCGCCATGTCGGCGTTGCGCACGAGTAAGACGGAGGTGATGCAACCATGGCGATCATGCGTTGGGACCCCTTTGGTGAGATGTTGAGAATGCAGCGGGATATGGACCGCATCTTCTCGCGGATGGGCACGGGCGAGGGACGTGGCGGCGAGACCGCCTCGACCGTGGCCTGGATGCCCAAGATAGATGTGAAGTCCAAGGGCGACGACGTCGTCGTACGTGCGGAGCTGCCCGGCATCGATCCGGAAGAGGTCGACATCGAAGTGACCGATGGCGTACTGACCCTTAAGGGCGAGCGCAAGGCCGAGGAAGAGCGTGAGGGCGAGGGCTGGCTGATCCGCGAGTCCAGCTACGGCTCGTTCGAGCGCTCGATGGTCCTGCCCGAGGGCGTGGACCCCGGAGCGATTCGTGCCGACTACAAGGACGGCATCCTCGAGGTGCACGTACCCAAGGCGCTCGAGGCCGTCAAGCCCAAGACGACTAAGATCGCGATCGGCGAAGGGCAAGTAGGCGAGAGCAGCTAACGGCACTCAAGCCGGCTCTACCGGTGTCGAGGCCCCGGCGAACCCGCCGGGGCCTCTGCGTGCATGATGCAGAGCGACCCGCTGGGTATATCCAGGTTGTGCCCTGCAGAAAACCAAGCACGCCGAGGAGGCTTTCGAAGATGAGCGAAATCCCAGCAGTCGACGAGAAGCAGTTCCGCAAGATACTGCAGGAACTCGGAGATTCGGCCCACGTCCGCAACGTGTTCGGTGAGGCCGTGATCTCTGGCGATCGAGCGCTCATTCCCGTCGCGCGCATCCATCACATGGGCGGCGGTGGATACGGAGGTGGAGCAGGTACGGAGAGCGAGTGCGGGCCTGAGTGTCCACCGGATTGCACCGAGGATCACACTCAGGAGGGCTATGGCTCCGGTATGGGACTCGGATACTCGGTTACTGCCGAGCCGGTCGGCGTCATAGAGGTCACAGAGGATGGTTTGATCTGGAATCCGACGATCGACTGGAACCGGCTTGCATACATTGGTGCCGTGGTAAGCGGCGTGATCGCCGTGGTCGCGATGATCGGCTCCGCCTTCACGGGTGATGATTAGACACGAAGGACCGCATGAGGACTGCAGCCGACCGGCCCTAACCTGTTGTTAGCTGCTCCGAGGATGAGGTGGCCGCTCGATGCACGAGATCGCTACAGACGGACTTCCCCTGAAGGTATGGGGGGAGGGCATCGACGACGCTGCGCTCGATCAGGCGCGCAATCTCGCGCGCCTGCCTTTCGCCTTCCGACACGTCGCACTGATGCCGGATACGCACGTAGGCTATGGGATGCCGATCGGAGGGGTACTCGCAACACGCGGTCAGGTGATTCCGCACGCGGTCGGGCTCGACATAGGTTGCGGGGTTCGCGCGTGGCATACGAACATACCTGCTGCAGAGTTCGCTGGTGCCCGCGACACGGTGCTGAATGACGTGCAACGCTCCATACCGACGGGCTTCGAATGGCACAGCGACAGCCAAGAGCATCGCACTCGGCTCTTCGCCGATATGCCCGATGTCGAGAGTCTGCGCAGTGAGAGCCACAAAGCGGTGCGCCAGGTGGGCACTCTTGGAGGCGGCAATCACTTCATCGAGTTGCAGAAGGATTCCGACGGCGGAATCTGGGCGATGGTGCACTCGGGTTCGCGCAACCTCGGCAAGCAGATGGCCGATCACTACGATGCTGTTGCCAAGGCCGAGAGCCGCAAGAGTGGTTCGCCAGTGCCGCCGGAGTGGGGACTTGCGCACCTGGCGAGCGATTCGGAAGCTGGACGCGAGTACATCGAGGTCATGGAGTTCTGCTTGCGTTTCGCCCGTGAGAACCGTCGGCTTATGGCCGAGTCAGTCCGCGCCGCCATAGACCGGCGTTTTCCAGGGGTGACTCCTGCGGAGGACATAGACGTGCATCACAACTACGCAGCGGAAGAGGAGCACTTCGGCGAGCGCGTGATCGTGCACAGGAAGGGTGCGGTGCGCGCGGTCGGGACGGTGCTTGTTCCCGGGTCGATGGGAACCGCCTCATACGTCTGCCGAGGACTCGCGAACCCGGAATCCTTCGAATCGTGCAGTCATGGAGCCGGACGTGCAATGGGTCGCAAGGCAGCCGTACGTTCTTTCCCGCGCGAGCAGGTGATGAAGGAGCTTGCCGCTGTGGGCGTGCGCCTGTTCAAGGCGAAGAAGCGCGATCTGGCCGAGGAGGCGCCGGCTGCCTACAAGGACATCGAGGAAGTCATGCGCCACCAGAGCGATCTCGTCGAGCCACTCGTGCGTCTCACGCCGATCGGGGTCGTCAAGGGGTAGTCAGGTCCTGTTCTCCGATGACGCGTCCCACAGAGAAAGCCTCGGCGACCACAGGTCCGAGCTTGCGGTACTCGCGAGAGCCCGCGATGTAGACGAGCGGATCGAGCAAGCCCACATCCACCTTCTCACAGGTGGCGTCGAGCACGGACTCCTCGGCATGTGTCTCGACGACTTCGCCCACCAAGAGTGCGTAGTGACCGATCTCGATCTCGTGGGTCACGCGGCACTCCATGTTGTACGGGCACTCGGCGATGATCGACGTGCTCAAGACCGCAGCGGGAACGAGGGTAAGACCGGTCGCGGCGAACTTGTCGGTCGACCGGCCGCTCGTGATGCCGCAGAAGTCGACCAAGTCAGCCATGTCCGCCGAAGGGACGTTCACCGTGAACTCACCCGAGGCACGGATGAGGCTCAAGGTGTGCCGAGTGTCGCGCAGTGCCATGGCGACACTCGGTGGAGTCCCGGCGGCGATGCCGATCCAGGCAACCGCGAGCACGTCGGTCTCCTTGGCGGTGCCACCGACCACTAGCGGGCATGGCATCGGGTAGAGACGGTCGGACGGGCCGAGGCGCTTCTTCACGGGGCGCTCCTTTCGCTGGCGGCAGGAATTGATGCCGAGTGTATAGCAGTGAAGTGGCGCTCAGGAAGCTCGCACTGCTGGTGCGGGCAGCCTGCACCACGACTTGCCTTACGAAACCGATATCGATAGACTTGGCGTACTACGAGGGAGGCTATCGATGGAGACGGTGACCATCTCGTCGAAGTTCCAGGTTGTAATCCCTAAGTCCATCCGCGAGCGACTCAGGCTGGTGCCGGGTCAGACGGTCCAAGTGATCGCCTACGGCGAGCGCATAGAGTTCCTTCCGGTGCGCCGGGCGAGTGAGCTGCGAGGGGTCCTCCGGGGCCTGGACACGAGTGTCGAGCGTGACGAGGAGGAACGGGTGTGAACGCGGTGGACTCCTCGGCATGGCTCGAGTACTTCAGCGATGGCCCCAACGCGCCTGACTTCGCTGAGGCGATCGAGGCCACGGATGAGCTGATCGTTCCCTCGCTGACCGTCTTCGAGGTCTTCAAGCGGGCAAGCCAGCTCACGGGGGAGGCGACCGCGCTCGAACTGGTCGCTGTCATGCTCCAGGGCCGCGTGGTGGAACTCACGGCCACTCTCGCGCTGGATGCTGCTCGGGTGTCTGTGGAAGGCGGCCTACCGATGGCCGATTCCATCATCTTGGCGACGGCACGGGCCGAAGGCGCAACGCTCTGGACTCAAGACACTCACTTCGAGGGGGTCGAAGGCGTGGAGTTTCGGGCTAAGCGGGATTCGTCGTGACCGACTCTCCACACACCGGACAGTCCGGATGCGCGGACCGTGCAGAGCCTCCACGCGACCTGGTGGCCCTAGGCTTCAGCGAGCGCTTCCAGGCGCTCTTCGCCCCCCTGGGTGAGAAGGGTCTCATCCCCGGGCGCGTAAGCCGGGTGGACCGCGGGCTCCCGCTCGTGCTGACCGAGAGCGGTGCGGTGCGCGCCGAGCTCGCGGCGCATCTGCGCGAGAGCGCCGACGGCGCGATCGCCGTCGGCGACTGGCTCGCCCTCGCTCGTCCCGAGGGTCATGACGTCGCCATCGTCGAGGCGATTCTGCCCCGCTTCTCGGCATTCACGCGAAAGGATCCCGGTGATCGAGCGGTGGGCCAGGTGATGGCGGCCAACATCGATACGGTCTTCGTGATGCAGGCGCTCGCTTTGAACGGTCCCAATCTCTCGCGTCTCGAGCGCGAGCTCGTACTCGCATGGGAGAGTGGTGCGCAGCCTGCGGTCGTGCTGACCAAGGCCGACTTGTGCAGTGACGCGGCCGCGTTGCGAGATGAGGTGACCTCTGTCGCACTCGGCGTGGACATCTACGTGACGAGTGTGGCCACTGGCGAGGGAATCGACGAGCTGCGCGGACACATCGTTCCTGGACTCACGGTGGCGTTCTTCGGGGCATCCGGGGTCGGCAAGTCGACCCTGCTCAATCATCTCATGGCCGCCGATGTCCAGAAGACGGCCGAGGTACGCGACGCCGATGGCAAGGGCCGTCACACGACCGTCGCGCGCGAGATGTTCTTCCTGCCCCGCGGTGGAATCGTCATCGACACGCCCGGCATGCGCGCGCTCGCACTCTGGGACGCTGACGAGGGCATCGCGGCCGCTTTCCCCGATATCGAGGAGCTTGCCGAGGAATGCCGGTTCGCCGACTGCGCGCACATGAGTGAGCCCGGATGCGCGGTGCGCGCAGCCTTGGAGGCCGGGGAACTAGACGAGCGACGGCTTCAGAGCTATCTGCGGCTGAAAGAGGAACTCGACCGGCTCGCTGCCAAGAACGACTCAAGGGTTCGGGCGGAGCAGGCGAAGGCCGACCGGACCATGGGCCGACAGATCAAGCGCTTCTACAAGGAGCGGGGGCGATGAGGGAGGCCGACGCTCCCGCTCCCAGGGCCGCAGTGGCGGCGGATCAGCTCATGTAGACGACGCGGTCGCACACCTTGTCGATCAGCGGCTTCTCGTGGCTGATAACCACTGCGCCAAGACCTCGCTCCTTCACAGCATCCATCACGACACGCCACAACTGAGCCTGGGTCACCGCATCGAGCATGGTGGTCATCTCATCGGCGATGAGGAAGCGGGTCTGCGGCGACAGTGCGCGCGCCACGCAGAAACGCTGGAGTTCGCCTCCGGAAAGCTCGTTGGGGTATCGATCCAGCCACGCAGGATCGACGCCCAGGGCGCCGAGTAGCGATTCATCGACGTCCCATCCTTCGGTCAGCGTATCGGACAGACGCCAACGCGGGTTGACCGCTCTCTCCGGATGCTGAAACACGAGCTGTACGGGCGAGTAGCCTCCACGCGGCAGCGGCCCTTCGTCGAGCGTGACCTTTCCTTCGAGTGGAGTTTCGTAGCCGGCCAGGACGCGAGCGAACGTGGTCTTGCCGCGGCCGCTCGGACCGGAAAGTCCTACGACTGCGCCGGGTTCGACCTCGAGGTCCATGTCGCGTAGAACCCAGGGTCCTTGCCCGTAGCGGAACCCGACACCTGCGGCCTTAAGATTCACGGAGACACCTCACACTTCTCCTCTTCCGGCGTCAAGCGGATTGAGACACCTCACCATTCTCCTTCTTCGACGTCTAGCGCTTGGTCGGCTGTCCTTGCACTCTCCCGTCGCACAGCAACAGCGCGGCTCGAACAGGCACCCTTCGGGCAGTGCGTCGAGAGGCGGTTGGGATCCCGCTATCGGTTTGAAGCCGTTGCTGGGCAGTGCTTCCCACAGTGCCCGAGTGTAGGGATGCTTTAGAGCCGTGCCGTCACCCAGGAAATCTGCGACGGGGGCTATCTCGACGGTGGTTCCAGCGTAGAAGACCGCGATGCGATCTGCTATGTCGAGCGCAGCGTCTATGTCATGGGTGATGAGGACCACGGCCTTGCCCTCGTCGGCCAGCTCGCGTAGGTGTCCGAGCGTCTCTTTCACGACCTCGGGGTGCAGGCCAGGCGTGGGCTCATCAGCGATCACGAGCGATGCTCCCGCGATCACCGCGCTGGCGACGAGTACACGCCTGGCCATCCCCCCGGAGAGTTGGAACGGGAAGAAGCGGCCCGCCTTCTCGGACAGGTGATAGCGCTCGAATACCTCTCGCTGCGATTGCTCCGCCCGCCCGTTGCGTACGCCGAGGCGCACCTGCTTGTCCACGTGCATCAGAGGGTCGAGAAAGTTCACCGACTGCGGTACCAAAGCGATTTCGCGACCGCGCAGCGCCGCTTGCCTCTCGGGGCTCAGTGTCTCGCCCCGAAAGACGATCTCTCCTCTCACGCGGGCATTCGATGGAAGAATGCCTAAGACGGCGTGAGCCAGCAGGCTCTTCCCCGAGCCGCTGGAGCCGACGATCGCGAGCACTTCTCCGGGATAGACCTCTGCATCAAGGCCTATGATCGGCGTGAACACGCGTTGGTGCAGTCCGAAGGCGTACTGCATGAAGGACACGGAGAGGTTCCGAACGTCGAGCATGGGATCGGTCTCGCGCTCGCTATCGGGACGTGCGATCGCATCATTCATGGGCGGTCCTCGGATCGATGAGCGAACGGACGTTGTCGCCGAGTATGTCGAATGCCCTAACCATCATCAGCAGCGAAAGCCCGGGAAGTACCGCCAGCCACCAGCGTCCGACCGAGAGGTGCCGCATCGACTCGGAGAGGATGATCCCTATCGCTGGCCGGCTCGGTTCGAGCCCGAATCCTAGGAACGATATCGCTGCCTCGTGGAGGATCGCGTGCGGGAAGAGGAGGATCAGGCCTACGATGAAGTGCGGCAGCACGTGCGGGAACATGTGCTTGGAGGCTACCCAATACCTGGAACGGCCGAGGCGCGTCGAGACCTGTACGAACTCGGAGCTGCGCAAGGACAGGACCTCGGCCCTGACCACTCGAGTCAACCTCGGCCAGTGCGTGAGGATCACCCCGATGACGACCCCTCGGACACCTCCGCCCAGGGCGAAGGCGATGAGTATCAGGAAGACGAGGTGCGGTACGCTCAGTGCCAGGTCTACGAGCCAGGAGACAGCAGCATCCACCGCACCTCCGAAAGTCGCAGCGGCTGTTCCGAGCCCTAGCGCGATGATCGCGCTTACGGATGCCGCGGAGATCCCTACGACGAGACTCAAGGTCAGCCCGCGCAGCGTCCGGGTGAGCATGTCCCGTCCGAGCCAGTCCGTCCCGAACGGGTGCTGCAACGAAGGCGCCTGATTGCGTATAGTGGTATTCGTGCGCAGATTGGCATCATCGAGCAGTTGTCCACCGATAACGATACCGGCGATGAGTAGAGCGGCCAGTGCGATAGTGAGCAGCGTTCGTTGGCGGCGGTTGAGCGCGAACGGCCAGCGACGCGAAGACGGAACGGGAAGCGCTAAGGTCTCGGTTTCGTTCATGCGGTCCTCCCTGCTCTGATCCTCGGGTCGATGACGCCGTACAAGAGGTCGGCGATCAGGTTGCCGGAGAACACGAA
>PWVH01000121.1 GCA_003563465.1 Coriobacteriaceae bacterium
AGGCACGAACCTCTCGGTCGCCCATACTTCACGCTCGTACTCCTCACCGACGGTTGCGACCTCTTCGGCGGGAACGCCGAAGAAGCGAGAGGCGAACATCCTTGCTGCATCCGGGTCATGCTCATCAACGATAGTCGCCGACGTTGCGACGCACACTGTATCCTGCGTGCCACGCCCGCAGAACGCTCGAAGGCGACGTATAAGGCAGGCCGTCTCTGCCCCGAGAGCTCCGGTGAACGTATGTGCCTCATCGAAAACGAGGAAGTCCAGGAGTGCATCCGCAAAGAGCTCCACGTCCTTTTGGCGAGTCAGCAACAACTCGAGTTGCTTAGCGTTCGTCAACAGAACACGGGGTTGCCCACCGGGTGTCCGCATAACCTCACGAGAACAGATCTCCTCAGGGGGATAGACGGTTTCTGACGACCCACGCGTGCGGAGATCAGCTGCCTTCGCTTCGTAGTCCGCCCGCGATGCTCCCTGCGGCAGTCGCACTCCTGCGACCTCGTTTTCGCGCTCTGGCGTCTTGCCAACATACATGCCGAAAGTGACCCCCGTGCCAGCAAGGAGCGACCGCAAGCGCATCAGCTGGTCTTCTGCCAACGCGTTCATGGGGTAAACGATCACCGCGCTGATGCCGGGCGAGGCATTGTCATCGCGCAGCTGCAGTGCGCGACTCACGATCGGATAGAGAAAGCACTCGGTCTTGCCCGAGCCCGTACCTGTCGATACCAGCGTCGTGCGCCCATCGGCGATTGCGCGAATCGCCTCATCCTGATGTCCGTATAGGTTCGTGATGGTATCGGGGATACGCTGCCGCATGTTCGGATGTAGCAGGCCCTCAGCGACCAGGGCTTCCACTGTTCCACCCTGGCGAAACGGACGCGACAGGCTTACATACGGACCCCTCAGCAGAGGCGAGGTTCGCGTGGAGTCGAGCGCCAGGAGTTCCCTCATCTGGCTTCTGAGACGCTCATCGGCGAATGAGTAGGTGGTGAACTGATAGCGCAGGAAGCTCTTGACGACGTTCTCAGTGAAGGCGATGGGATTGGGGGCCACTACTCAGCGCCTCCCGTCGCACGCACCCATGTCTTGTCACGCGTGCCGTCACTCAGCAGCGGTCGATACTTCTCCCAAGCGCCAACACCAATCACCTCATCCAGCGCCCGAGCGGTGATTTCAAGCGAGAGCTGATGTCTCTCCTGATCCGGCATCACATGCGGCAACGAGTCTTTCAGTATGCGCTGCACATCCCACCACTTGACTCCGGTGTCGCTTCGCACCCGCGCCACCAGAGCCGTGTCTGAGGCGAACGCCGCTATTGCCTTTCGTACCTGAGTCTCGCGGACATCCATGTCGCCATGGGAATCGGGCTCTGGATCTCCGGGGCCATACTCGCCAGTTGTCTCCTCGACGGTCTCCGGGGCTGCCACTGTCGTCGCCACACCTTCACCGCCGAGCGCCTCCGCGAACTCCGCCTTCATACGAGAGCCGAATGTCTCCACGGCGATACCACTGTAATCGTGATCCCGGGTTTCGAACATCTTCTCGAAAGAGAGAACCCGCAATGGGATCGGGTACGGTGTGCCTCCGGCACTGCTCCAGAACACGCCCTGTCCGACTATTGGCTCGTTGAGCATAGAGCTCAGAATGTCGTCCGAGAAGTGCGCGTTGGCTTTCTTGATCGCATAGAGGTCCCCCGCCGACAACAGATGGAACGAGAACCAATTGTCGCCCTGGCTCAACAACTCGTTGGAGATGGCACCCGGCTGCTGGGTGATGAGCACGGCACCGAGATCGTACTTGCGACCCTCCTTCACCCATGAGACGTACGGCCCCTCAGTCGCTCCCTGACCGAGGACAGACTGTGCCTCTTCTACTACTGCAATTGTCGAAATCGTCTTCGGGTCGCGTTGCGTGAACTGGTCTTGATTGTGCGCGAATATCTTCGACAGAATGAGGCCAGAAAGAACCAGTCCCGGCTGGCCACGCATCTGCGATACGTCGACCACGCACAGCCTGCCTTCACCGAGGGCCTTCAGAAGCATGTCGAGCATCGTTGAGCTAGGATCGTGCAGCATATTCACGACCTGCGTCATGTTCGCGCGAGCAGCATAGAGCTCGACTTCTTGGCCTTGCTCGAGACGCAGGAGTGGCTTCAGGGTCTCCGGATCTGCATTGTTGCCATGCTCATAGATTTCGTCTACAAGCCGCGCCCACGACTCAGAGTTCATCGCCTTCAACTTGCGCACGTTCTGCTGATCCTGCTTCTCGGGCGCCAGTGCGATTGAGATGACATCCGCCGGTTTCAGCCGCCTGATATCAAGCTTGATGCCGGCGGCTGTGAATGACTCGTAGAACGTGCTCGGCGCTTTGCGGTTCGTGAACACCACGAGCTTGTCCTCGAGGTGTGGTACATCGCACAGCCCCGGCCTCCCCTTATCATCCGGCCAGAAGTACTCGCCGTCAGGATCGAAGATCAGCGTTCCCACCTTGGCACGTCTGCCGCCCCGCTTCTCGACCGTAGGGATCTCCTCATATAAGTTGCTGAACAGCAGCTTCACCAGATTCGACTTGCCAAAGCCAGCTCGAGCGAACACGAACGTACGTCTCGCGACCAGATGCTTCTCGTTAAACTTGGGCACAACCACCGGGTCGAGCGTTTGCGCACCGGTGCCGAGCTCAACTCGTGTATCGTCACCCGAGTACACGAACTCCCCGAGAGCGAAGAAGCCCAGATCCGCTCCCTTGAGATTGTGGCCCGCCACCTCGCACAACACCTCGTCCGAGAGGAACGCGACCTTGCTGCCGACGTGAGGCAGCCGCCTCTGGGACGGGACGAACTCCAGTTTGCCCTCGATCACCTTCACGACACCGAGCACCCGAATGTTGACCCGGTACTTCAGGTAGTTGGCGCGCAGATCTTCGGGAATCTCCCGGTCGTCATGGATTGCCCGCAGCGCGAAGTCCTCGCCAGCACCGGAGGCGAGACGTCCCTGAGCCGACATCGACGTGATACGCCCGAGTACCGCTTCATCATCATGCTCCAGAGCAACGATGAGGAACTGCCCATGCATCGGCGTCTTTTGATACTCGCTCTGGTACGGCAAAACTAGGTCTGCATGGAACTCAAGTCCTCCCTCGGAGAACCCGAGGAACGCTCCGGCCACTTTGTCCTTGGGAAACAGCCTCATCCGTACCTCCGCTCGGAGACATCACCTGAGTCGAGCTGTGCACGGTCGAGTATCGGGCGCCGGCGCTCTGGGAGCAGGTCTCTCACAGCCTCAAGCACCTCGTGCTGCATGACCGTGGCATCGAATCCCGCCACCTGCGCGTGCTCATGGGCACTCTGCAGACACCGAGGGTAGTAGGGAACTGGAAATCCGTTGATCGCGTCGGCAAGCAGGTACCCGAAGACCTCCTGTGCACGCGAAACCTGTGACTCAAGCAGGTCGATAGTCCAGATAGGATCTGAGATTCGCGCGCCGAAACGTACGAAGAACATCTGCCCGGCCTTGAACTTCGCGACCTCTCCTCCCTCTTCGGCCTCGCCCCGTCCTCGTGCCCACTCGTCCCACTTATAAGCTTTGGCCTCGAGTTCGGTGGGAATCGCCACGAAGCGCGCATCACCACCCACGATGACGTCCTCTAGCGCCATCGCAAGCTGGTAGCGCTGGAGTACCTTCGAGCGCTTGGCGACGCCAACCAAGTAGACGTTGCGCCTCTCCTCGACACTGATGCGCTCAACTGCTTCCTCTATGCGCTGCATCATCTTGATGAACAGGTCTCCCGCGAAGACCTTACTGCGCAGGAGCCCGTCCCTAACGACCAGAGTGTCGGTGCCGAAGCGGCAATCGACAATCAGCCGATAGAGAACTGCCCACTCGCCGAGGTCCCTATACACCTGAACCCACGAC
>PWVH01000082.1 GCA_003563465.1 Coriobacteriaceae bacterium
CTTTCTCTCGCGCACCCGCCAATGTACCATAACCGGTACACACCCTACAATGCAAACGTTCCTAGAACGCTCTTGGTCGGGTGGTCGCCCCGGCTGGTTGGGAGCGGTTTCGGAGGCCCGCTGGCGCAATGATGGGCTGTGGAGGGCCCCCTCCCCTGCCCATCATTGTGCTTCAAATATCCTAGCGGGGGAGTGCGAGGGGGGCGGCGATGAGCCCCCCTCGCCTATTCCTAAGAATCGGTGAGCGTAGCGAACACCGTATGGAGGGGTGGGGGGCGCGGGTGGCCCGAAGGGCCAGGGGCGCACTAAGGAAACTTGCGGCCCCTTGTGGGCCGCTCCGCTAAGCCGCCCGTAGGGCGGCGATGGTGGATGTCGTTGGAAGTAGCGGTGGGGGTTTGGCGTCGGTGATAAGGGTGGGGTTAGATTCTGTGTTAATAAAGGGTTACGCTGTGGATAAAGGTTGGTAAGGCATTGAAAGGCAAGGAAAAAGGGAGGCGGCTGGTGTGTGAAAGCACGAAAGATGGTGTGTGAAAGCACGAAAGATGGTGTGTGAAAGCACGAAAGCGGCGCTCGGTGTGTGAAAGCACGAAGGGGCTTGACGTGGTGTGTGAAAGCACGAAAGATGGGGTATGGTGGGCGATAACACGAAGGACCGGTCTCCCCTCCTCCCTGATCGTATGCAGCAGGGCGATTTTTTCGTGTGCGATATCTTCGATGCCGCTCCGAAGGGTGACATGGCGTCGATGGAACCCCCCGTCTTCTCGATCTCAACCAAGCCGGATCGGAACATCCGACGCTATGAGAACGGAACTAACTTCGTGGAGATCACCCCGTCAGTGAAAGGGCTGGCAACGGTCCATGATCGGGATGTTTTGATCTTTTGTATCAGTCAAATCATGGCGGCCCTGAATGAGGGGCGCGCCGTCTCCCAGATCCTCCGCTTCAAGGCGTACGACCTACTAACGGCGACGAATCGGGGGACCGATGGTCGCGGGTATGAACAGCTTCGCGGGGCCCTGGAGCGGCTATCTGGCACGCGGATCACGACGAACGTGACAACCGGGGATGTCGAGGTCTTGGATGGCTTCGGCCTCATTGATCGATTCCGGATCGTCAGAGAAACACGCGACGGCCGCATGCAAGAGATGGAAGTCGCGCTTTCGGAATGGGTATTCAATGCGATCAAGGCGCGCGAAGTACTGACACTTCACAGAAATTATTTTAGGCTGCGTAAGCCGCTCGAACGACGACTTTACGAAATCGCACGCAAACATTGCGGCCAATCGGTGGAGTGGCGAATCGGCCTTCAGAAGCTGAAAGCCAAATGTGGATCACATTCCACAGACAAAGAATTTAAGCGCTTGATAGCAAATATAATTTCTGAGAACGAGGCACATGACCATATACCAGACTACACATTTTCGCTTGAAGACGAAATATTTGTGGTGCGTTCACGTGGTTCTGTTCCACCTGTGCGAGAGGAGATATTTGATGGAATGCTTGATCCGGAGGCCTATCACGAGGCCAGGACGGTAGCACCGGGCTGGGATGTCCATTATCTGGAACAGGAGTGGCGCCGGTGGTGCGGCCGGCAGGAAATAGAGCCGAAACGTCCCGAAAAGCACTTCGTCTGCTTTTGTCAGAGTTGGCACGAAAGACGTGGAGCCCCGTGATTCCCCTACCCTTTCGCAAGCGGTGATTTCCTGTAGCGCTCAAAGAGCATATTGATTGCCTCAGCGAGAAGGTCGTTCTGCGAACGATCCTCTTCGGCAGCAAGCACCGCGAGCTGCTGCCTCACGGCCGGATCGAAGTAACCGGTTACAGCCTTCTTCCCGCGTCGGCTGGGCGCCATGTAGCGAAGCGCCGCAGGAGCGTCGGCACCTGGTTGTGCTGGCGCAGGCGCTGCCTCGGGAAGGACTCGAGAACGAGGTTTTGGCTCGTCAGTGCTGAAGGTCTTAAGCCCTTGCGAGAATCTGCTGGCCATTTTCAGCCCCCTTTTGTGCCAACATGTTTACATGTTGGCATGCCCACATGTACAGCGCCTCGATTTCCTGAGCGGCCTTCCCTTGAGGCTCCAACTCCTGGGCAGTCTGGCCGGCGATAAGTGACCGGTCATAAGCAACGCGGTAGCCAAGGCGGACAGGCGCAACGCCAAGCCCCAAGTCGGTTTCGATACTCTCGGCCGCCTCGTCGGCCACCGTGCCTTGATGGGGCACGCCGTTGAGGACCACGAACGCCGGCGCTTTGACCAGCCGAATGAGATCGGCTGTGCGTCGCATGGCGCGCAAGTCCATGATCTTCGGCTGGCATGGGATAATCACGAGGTCAGCGAGTCTTGCAGCAGCAAGAGCGGTAACCTCGGTATGTGGTGCGGTATCAAGCACGATGAGATCGGTATCGATCTCCCGGGCTTGGTCGATGGTTTTATCCAACCGAGCTGGCTGGATCGAACGGACGGGAGGGAATTCGTCTCCACGGGAATCGTACCATTCGCTGGCGCTCGATTGAGGATCGAGATCGAGCAGCATGGTGTTGTAGCCGTGATGGTGAAAGGCTGTCGTCAAGTGGAGGGCGAGGGTCGTTTTCCCAACACCGCCCTTTTGATTGATGAGCGAGATTATTTTCATGGGCCTGCCTGTGCTGAGGATGTGTCCGAACCGGTTACGTGCTCACATGTTAGCATGATCGCATGACAACACAATGACATTCCGGCATGTTGACATGCATACATGTTAACATGTAAGCACAGCAAGATCGCGTCCGGCTTCGCCGCGATCCTTGACCAACAGAAGGGGGCGGGCGGCCTGGTGCCGCCGCGCGCAGCGCGGCCGGCGCCCGGTTTGGCTCGCTAAACAGCGGCCAGCTCAATGCGCCCCGGAGAGCGTCTGGTCCTGCTCGAAGGTGATCCGGAGGCGCGTTCCCGTTGCCTTGGCGAAACGCTCAAGGGTGCGGGTCGAGGGTTTCACGCCGCCACCCTCGAGGCGCGCGATGACGGCTTGTGTCGTTCCCATGCGACGGGCAACCTCCGCCTGGGTCAGGCCGGAGTCGGTCCTGGCTTTGATCAACGCCGAAACAATAGAGAACTCCTCCTCCAGGGCATCGTAGGCCGCCCGGAATTCCGGGTCCTTCATCCATTCCTTCGCCGCTTCGCTGAGGGGGATGGGTTTCGTGGTCATGTCACCTCCTTTGCCCGTTTTAGGGCGATCTTGATCTCTCTGCGCGGAGTCGCCCGCGTCTTTTCTTCGTGAATACCCGCACGACCACAACGCGGCGCCCGGTGGCGGTCACATAAAGGGCGCGGGCAATGCCCGACTGACCCTTCATCCGGATCTCCCACACGGGGCCGTCGATGTGCTTGACGTAAGGCTCCCGCACCCGCTCAAGGCCATGCGCCGCAATCAGGTCGGCGACGCGCAGGAACCGCGCCCGCATATCGACGGGCAGGGCGTCCATCTCGGCCCTGACTGTGTCGTCCATAAACTCGATAATCCATTTCATCGTAGCAAGGATATTGCAAAAATGCAATTATCACAAGAACGCGCTGTTTAATGGGCGGGGAAGGGCAGGGGGCTTGGCGCCGCCGCGCGGGCAGCGCACGCCGGCGCCCGAGTGCGTTCCCGGCGCTCTTGCTGTGCAACGTTGGCCAAGCCGTGCCGCGCCGTCTCGGCCAGATCTCGGTTCTGCGCCGCCCGTCCGCCGAGCCGGTACACAAGCTCAAAAAATCCCGTGCCTAGCTTCTGCACGGCGTCTGCTAGTGACCCCTCGCGGTTCTCTCGGGGGCGGGGCGCACGGCTTTGCCGGCGGTGCGACGGGCGGCCATGGATGCGCCCTCCCGGTCCATCTGCCGGAGGCTCTGGGCGCGCTCGTGGTTCATCTCCTGCTGCTGTCGGAAGCGGGCGAGCTCGA
>PWVH01000031.1 GCA_003563465.1 Coriobacteriaceae bacterium
CCGGCCTGCCCGAGCCTCGGCTGCTCTATTCGGTGCGTGAGTTCAAGAAGACCTCGATGCGATATTTCGAGGCATATACGGACTGGTGGCCTGCCTCTGTGTGACCGGTTTCGGTGGTGGCCGACGGCAGGGTGCGGTCAGCTCGCGAAGTGCTCTTCGATCACCGAGGCGATGCGTTCGGCGGCGTGCCCGTCACCGTAGACCGGCGGACGCCTGGCGGGCCGTGCGGCCTCGTCGGCAGTCGCTTTGGCGGCGGCGGCGATCCATCTCGGGTCGGTGCCGACAAGCGTGTTCCATCCGAGTTCGACGGTCTCGACCCACTCGGTCTCCTCGCGCAAAGTCACGCAAGGCACGCCGAAGAAGTACGCTTCTTTCTGCATCCCGCCCGAGTCCGTGAGCAGGGCGCGCGCCGAGCGGAGCAACGCGACGGTCTCGATGTAGGGCACCGGGTCGAGCACGCGCACGTTCTTCGCAAGAGCGATCGCGCCCTCCAGCCCGAACTCGGCCAGGCGCGCCCGCGTGCGCGGGTGAACCGCCCAGAGTACCGGCGCCTCCACACCGGCAAGACCCTCGATGAGCGAAGCCAGTGCTTTGGGATCGTCGGTGTTCGATGCGCGGTGAACGGTCGCGAGGAAGTAGTCCCCGTGGGCCACGCCATAACTTTCCAGGACCTCTTCGGGTTTCGCGTGCTCGGAGAAGAATCGCGCGGTGTCGATCATGACATCGCCCACTACGTGCACGCCGTCACGGATGCCTTCGGCGGCAAGGTTGTCGGCGGCCACCTGTGTGGGGCAGAGCAGCAGCTCCGAGATGTGATCGACGACTACCCGGTTGATCTCTTCGGGCATGGCGCGGTTGAACGAGCGCAGACCCGCCTCCACGTGCACCACGGGTATGTCCAGTTTGGCTGCAGCGAGTCCCCCGGCCAGGGTGGTGTTGGTGTCCCCGTAGACGAGGACCATATCGGGCTTCTGCTCGACCAAGTAATCCTCGAGCCTTCCGAGCATCGCGCCAGTCTGATGTCCGTGAGAGGCAGAACCCACACCGAGGGTGTGATCGGGAGCTGGCACGCCGAGTTGCTCGAAAAAGACGTCTGACATGGCGCGGTCGTAGTGCTGGCCCGAGTGCACGAGAATCTCCTCGTGGCGTTCGCGAAGCGCTCGGCACACCGGTGCGGCCTTCACGAACTGAGGGCGTGCACCAACCACCGATATGATTCTCATGCGCTCAGACACCTGCCTCGCGCAACACAGTGACCACAGCTTCCTGTTGTTCGTGAGTGATACCCGGGAAGGCGGGGAGGGCGAACGTCTGAGGACAGGCGGCCTCGGCGACGGGCAAGGAGCCCTCGGCGTACCCGAGATATGCGAACGCTTCCTGGCGGTGGAGCGGTACCGGGTAGTAGGCAGCCGTGCCGATGCCTGCGGCCTTGAGGGCTTCCATCAGGCGGTCGCGCTCGGGCGAGCGCACGATGTAGAGATGATAGACACCCTCGCCGTACTCCCGTGCCGCAGGAAGGTCCAGCGAGGTGTCGGCGAGCAGCTCGTCGTAGACGGCGGCAGCGGCGCGACGCTCGGCGTTCCAGCGGTCGAGATGCGGCAGCTTCACCAGCAGTATCGCGGCCTGCAGCGCATCCAGACGCGAGTTCACGCCGATCGTGTCGTGATAGTACTTGACAGTGGTCCCGTGGTTGGCGAGCTTGCGGCAGCCTGAGGCGAGTTCATCGTCGTCGGTCGTTATCATGCCGCCGTCCCCCGCGCAGCCGAGGTTCTTGCTCGGGAAGAAGGAGAACGCTGCGACGTCGGCGAGCGCCCCTGCACGCTTCCCGCCGTAAGTAGCGCCTATCGCCTGACACGCGTCTTCGATGACGCGCAGACCGCGTCGCTCGGCTATCTCGAGTAGCGGGCCCATGTGGGCGCACTGGCCGAAGATGTGTACCGGCATGATTGCCTTCGTGCGGCTGGTGACGGCAGCCTCGACCAAGGAGACGTCGATGTTGTAGGTGTCGGGTTCGATGTCGACGAAGACCGGGGTCGCGCCCACGTGGGCGATGGCCTCGGCAGTGGCGATGAAGGTGAACGGGGTGGTGATGACCTCGTCGTCCTTGCCGATGCCCATGGCGGCTAGAATGAGAAAGAGCGCTTCGGTCCCGTTCGCGCAGGCTACCGCGTGCTCGGTACCGCAGTACTCGGCGATCGAGGCTTCAAGCTGGCGTACGCGCGGTCCGCCGATGAAGCCCGCCGAGGACATGACCTCACCGATTGCCGAGTCGAGTTCCTCTTTCAGCTCGAGGTATTGCGCTTTGAGGTCTAGCAGTGGAACGGACACGCGACCTCCTTCCTTTGGCAGCCGACGCCGCATGCGGGTACTCGGGTCTGTCCGCCACTCCGGGTCACTGGTTGTCCAGCAGCTCCTCGGCCGGGACTTCGCGCACGGCTCTTGCGGGCACGCCCATAACCACCGTGCGCGCAGGCACGTCTCGAGTGACCACTGCGCCAGTGGCGACGAACGCCTCCTCGCCTATCTCGATTCCGGGCAGCAGATGCGCTCCGCCACCGATCCTGGCTCCCCGGCGGATCTTGCAGCCCTGCATGAGTTCGAGACGTTTCTCGGTACGCCCCATGAAGTTATCGTTGGTAGTCACCACCATCGGCGCTATGAAGACATCCTCGGCGATGGTGACGTATGCGGTTATGTAGGCGCCGCTCTGGATGCGCGTGCGGTGGCCGATCGACGTGTCGTTTTCGACGGTTACGGCGCGGCCGATGACGACTCTGTCACCGATCGAGCATCGTTCGCGCACCCCGGCGTTGTCACCGATCGCGCACTCGTCGCCGTACACGCTGCCCGCCATCAGCACCGTGTGGCTGCCGACCGAGCACTTAGCGCCCAGTACCACGCCGGCAAGCGCTCCTCCGGCGGCTGTCGAGGATCTCGCAAGTACGGGCTGCTTGCCGACGAAGGCGAAATCGGCGATTCGAGATCCGGCGCCGACGACCGCGCCATGGCCGATGGTAACGTGGTTGCCGATCACGCAGCCGTCGCCGATGCTGACACCGGACTCGATCGCCACGAAGCGCCCCACGGACACGTCCTCGCCGATGTGCGCGGTGGAAGCTACCACCACGTCTGGTCGAGAAGGATCCGGAATCGGGATGTCGATGTTGCTCATCGACCGCCCACCTCGATCTCGACAGGGGAGCCGTTGGCCGCAAGCGAGGCATCGGCCGCTTCGAGCACCTGGACCACGCGAAGACCGTCGACGCCGTCGCTGCGTGGAGTGGCGCCGGTCCGGCAGCACTCCACGAAATGGCTCATCTCGGCTGCGAGCGGTTCGGAGAGCTTGACGTGGGGCACCCGGATATCGCCGAAGCGCAAGGTGAGGTCCTCGCCGTAGGCCATGGCGCCGGTCGGCTCGACTCCTTTGTCGTATATCCAGATCTTGTCGGTAGCCTGCATGTCGTCGAAGACGAGCATCTTCTTGCTCCCCACGACCGTCATCCGGCGCACCTTGTGCGGGTCGAGCCAACTGACATGGATGTTGACCATACGCCCGCTCGGGAAGTGCAGGTTGGCAAAGACCACATCGTGGACTTCGCCGCGCAGATAGCCCGCCCCACTGGCCGAGACCGAATCTGGTGTCTCGCCGAGCAGATAGAGCGCAACCGAGACATCGTGGGGGGCAAGCGACCAAAACGAGTTCTCATCGGCGCGGACCTTGCCGAGGTTGAGGCGCTGGAAGTAGAGGTAGCGCACGTCTCCGAGCTCGCCCGAGTCGACGTAGTCACGAATCCACTCGATGGCGGCGTGGTAGACCATGAGATGGCCGACCATGAGGACGCGGTCTCGCTGCTCGGCGAGGTCTACAAGGCGCCTGGCGTC
>PWVH01000060.1 GCA_003563465.1 Coriobacteriaceae bacterium
CGTCGAGCTGCGCGGGGAGCTGATCGCCCCGATCGCGATGGAGGAGGGCCTGCGCTTCGCCATCCGCGAGGGCGGGCGCACCGTCGGCTCGGGTCGTGTGACGAAGATACTCCAGTAGCGGAGGGGACGCGTTCTTCCAAGACGGAGGGTTGAGAGTTGGCGAACCAGAAGATCAGAATCCGGCTGAAGGGCTACGATCACGAGATCGTCGACCAGTCGACGAAGATGATCGTGGACACCGCGCAGAAGACCGGCGCGAAAGTGTCTGGCCCCATTCCGCTGCCTACGGAGCGCAATCTTTACTGCGTGATCCGTTCGCCGCATGTGGACAAGGATAGCCGGGAGCACTTCGAGATGAAGACGCACAAGCGTCTTATCGACATTCTCGAGCCTACTCCTAAGACGGTCGACTCGCTTATGAGACTCGACCTCCCTGCGGGAGTGGACATCGAGATCAAGCTATAGCAGCGCACGGCTGACAGCGGGTCTGACCCGCTGCGGTCGACTGGCGGGTAGCGGTCCGCTGGGACGGTCGGGCGAAGGCCCCGACCATGACAAGGCCCAAGACCGCGCGATGGATGGAGAAACGATGGTTGCGACGATACTGGGACGGAAACTGGGCATGACCCAGGTCTGGAGCGAGGATGACGAGCTCATTCCGGTCACCGTCATCGAGGCTGGCCCCTGCGTGGTCAGTCAGGTCAAGACGGTGGCACGCGACGGGTACTCCGCTGCCCAGATAGCCTTCGGTGACATCAAGGAGTCGAAGGTCAAGAGGCCTATCGCCGGGCATTTCGCGAAGGCGGGCGTCTCTCCGCGTCGGCATATGGCCGAAGTCCGCCTGGCTCAGGGTGATGAAGTGAAGGTCGGCGACGAGATGACAGTCGAGATGTTCGAGATCGGTGGCACGGTGCATGTCACGGGCAAGAGCAAGGGCAAGGGTTTCGCTGGCGTCATCAAACGCCATGGCTTTCACGGCGGACCCGGAGGCCATGGCTCGCACTTCCATCGTGCGACCGGTTCTATCGGCCAGGCGTCCACACCTTCACGCGTCTTCCGCGGCTCGGGCATGCCGGGCCATATGGGCGCGGAGACGGTAACGGTTCGCAACCTCGAAGTCGTAAGGGTCGATCCGGAACAGAATCTGCTGCTCGTAAAGGGTGCAGTACCGGGGGCCAAGGGCTCCTTGCTGACCATCCGTTCTGCGTGAGCAGGAAGGGCGCTCGAATCCCGTCAGGAACAGCCTTCTCAAGGAGTAGGAAACGATGGCAACGGTAAAGGTAAAGGACATAAGCGGCAAGACAGTGGGTAGCGCCGAGCTCGCCGATGGCGTCTTCGGCATCGAGCCCCACGCCTTCGCCGTACACCAAGTGGTGCGAAGCCAACTCGCCTCACGCCGAGCGGGAGCGCACTCGACGAAGACCCGAAGTGAGGTTCGCGGCGGCGGCCGCAAGCCTTGGCGTCAGAAGGGCACTGGACGTTCGAGGCAGGGGACCATTCGCGCACCTCAGTGGAAAGGCGGCGGTGTGGTTTTCGGCCCGCACCCTCGTTCTCATGGCTTCTCGGTTCCGAAGAAAGTCATCAAGCTGGCCATGCGTTCTGTGCTTTCGGCTAAGACCGCCGAGGGCGTTCTGCATGTCATCGACGGATTTGATTTCGAGGAGCCCTCGACCAAGCGTGCTGCGGAGGTGCTCGTCAGCCTTGGCATAGACGGTCGGGTGACAGTTGTCGTTGCAGACGATGACATCAACAGCATTCTTTCGATGCGCAACCTGCCCAAGGTCAGGGTCATCAAGGCCTCCGAAGCGAACACCTACGATCTTGTCGACAACACGGCCGTGCTGTTCACGCAGCCGGCGCTTAACTGGCTGGAGGGGGTGCTGGCATGATGGGCGATCACGATCCACGTGACATCATCCTGCGGCCGATCGTTTCGGAGAAGTCGTACGACTTGATAGCGCAGAACCGCTATACGTTCGAAGTGGACAAGCGTGCCACAAAACCCCAGATAGCCGATGCGGTACAAGAGATCTTCGGCGTTACGGTTGAAAAGGTGAACACCATGAACGTGGCCGGCAAGCCACGCCGCCTACGTTGGCGGGCAGGCACGACCCGTTCATGGAAGAAGGCGGTCGTCACTCTCAGGGAGGGTGACACGATCGAGTTCTTCGAGGCCCCGTAAGATTTGATAGGAGATCAGGTGTTCGGAGTTCCACGGTTAGCGAGATGGAGCCGCCCGGCACCGTTGTAGTCCGGAGTCAGAGCCGCCGCGCGCGAGGCGCGCACGTCCCAGGCGGACTGGCAATCGGACGGAAGGAGAGATGATGGGACTTAAGAGATACAAGCCGACGTCACCGGGCCGGAGGTTTCAGACGGTGTCGGACTTTGCCGACATCACGACCTCCACTCCCGAAAAGTCCTTGCTCGAGCCGCTTCCCAAGAAGGGCGGTCGCAACAATCGTGGACGCATGACCACGCGCCATCAAGGCGGCGGTCACAAGCGGCGCTATCGTCGCATCGACTTCAAGCGGAACAAAGATGGTGTTCCGGCGAAGGTGGCTACCATCGAGTACGATCCCAATCGCTCGTCCCGCATCGCACTGCTGCACTATGCCGATGGGGAAAAGCGCTACATCCTTGCTCCTCAGAGGCTGTCTGTGGGCGATACCGTGATGTCTGGTAGCGGTGCCGATATCAAGCCAGGGAACGCGCTTCCGCTCTCGGACATCCCCACGGGCACGGTCGTGCATGCGATAGAGATGCAGCCTGGTAAGGGTGCCGCTATGGCGCGCTCGGCCGGAACCTCGGCCCAGCTGATGGCCAAAGAGGGCAACTACGCGATATTGCGCATGCCATCTACGGAAATGCGCAAGGTCTTGCTTACATGTCGCGCGACAGTGGGTGCGGTGGGCAATCCCGAGCACGAGGGTATCACTCTCGGCAAGGCCGGACGTGCACGCTGGAAGGGTGTGCGTCCCACCGTTCGCGGCACGGTGATGAACCCCGTCGATCATCCTCACGGCGGTGGCGAGGGCAAGAACAAGACCGCGGGACGTCACCCGGTGAGCCCCTGGGGTGTTCCCACGAAGGGACACCGTACCCGCAGGAAAGGGAAGGCGTCGGATCGGCTGATCATCCGCCGTCGTAAGAAGTAGCGATGGGCCGTAAAGGGAGCTGGAGCACACGATGAGTAGAAGCCTTAAGAAGGGACCTTACGTCGAGTCGAGACTGATTCAGCGCATCCACGCGATGAATGAGACCGGTGAGAAGAGGGTCGTCAAGACCTGGTCGCGTGCATCGACCATCTTCCCCGAGATGGTAGGCCACACCATCGCGGTACATGACGGACGCAAGCACGTGCCTGTCTACGTCACGGAGTCGATGGTCGGTCACAAGCTAGGCGAATTCGCGCCGACCCGAACGTTCCGCGGACATGCCGCTGACAAGAGGGACAAGAGGTAGGAGATGGAAGCTAGAGCAGTTGCACGCTACGTTCGGGTGAGTCCGCGCAAGGCTCGTCTCGTCGTCGACCTCATTCGCGGCAAGTCCGTGGAGGAGGCGACCGCCATACTCACTTTCACACCCCGGGCTGCGGCCGAGGTCGTCGAGAAGGTGCTGTTGAGCGCGGTGGCCAACGCAGAGAAGAATCTCAAGATAGGCCGCGATGATCTCTACGTGTCTACGACCTATGTCGATGAGGGCCCCACACTTAAGCGCATTCAGCCCCGTGCGATGGGCCGCGCTTTCCGCATCAACAAGCGCACGAGTCACATCACGATAGTCGTCAAGCAGCGAGAGGAGGCGTGAGAGTCGTATGGGTCAGAAAGCATATCCATTAGGCCTTAGACTGGGCATAACCGAACAGTGGCGTTCCCGTTGGTACGCCGGCAAGGGCTACAGTGCCACTCTGGCCGAGGATCTGAAGATTCGCGAGTACCTTCTCGATCGACTCCGTCGTGCTGCAGTATCGCGAGTCGAGATCGAGCGCAAGGGCGACAAGTTGCTCGTCGAGCTTTGGACCGCACGCCCGGGCATTGTCATCGGCAAGAAGGGCTCGGAAGTCGACGCGTTGCGCAAGGACCTCGAGAGGATGACGGGCGCAACGGTGGCCGTCAACATCGTCGAGATCAAACGACCCGAACTCGACGCCACCCTCGTTGCTCAGAGTGTCGCCGAACAGCTTGAGGGGCGAGTTGCCTTTCGTCGCGCCATGCGCAAGGCGGTAGCCTCGGCGATGAAGAGCGGCGCCCTCGGCATTAGAATCCAGTGCTCGGGACGCCTAGGTGGTGCGGAGATGGGGCGCAGAGAGTGGTATCGCGAGGGTCGCGTGCCGCTCCATACGCTACGTGCCAAGATCGATTACGGAACCGCCGACGCCCGCACGACGATGGGTGCGATCGGCGTGAAGGTCTGGGTCTACCGCGGTGAAGTGCTGCCTGGTCAGGAGCTTCCGTCGCCGACGACGGACCGCCCCGCCCGGGGTCGCCGCAACGACCGGGGAGGTAGATCGTAGAGATGCTTATGCCCAAGCGAGTAAAGCACCGTAAGGTGCAGCGCGGGTCGATGAAGGGTTTGGCCAAAGGCGGCACGGAAGTCCAGCACGGCGACTATGGCCTGAAGGCTCTCGAGGCTGCGTGGATAACGAACCGCCAGATCGAAGCCGCGCGTATCGCGATGACTCGATACATGAAACGCGGCGGCAAGGTGTGGATCAACATCTTCCCGGACAAACCCGTTACCCAGAAGCCTGCCGAGACCCGTATGGGTTCAGGGAAAGGCAACCCCGAGAAATGGGTCGCCGTAGTCAAGCCGGGGCGCGTCATGTTCGAGGTCGCTGGAGTGTCTGAGGATGTGGCTCGTGAGGCCATGCGTCTTGCGGCGAACAAGTTGCCGATCAAGTGCAAGTTCGTGAACCGAACCGATGTTGGCGGTGAGGCATAGATGAAGACTTCAGAGATGAAGGATCTAGCGGACTCCGATCTCATGGAGAAGGTCAAGGAGGCTCGTGCGGAGCTGTTCAATCTCAGGTTTCAGCTCGCCACGGGTCAGCTTGACAACCCTGGCAGGATCAAGGTCGTGAAGAAGGACATCGCTCGCTTGCTCACTGAGTTGCGTGTGCGGGAAATTCGCGCTTCGCGCGACGCCGCGGCGTCTTAAGGGACGGTGGAGAGGAAACCGATGAACAGCGAACGTAACAGCCGGAAGGTTCGCCAGGGCGTGGTGGTTTCGGCGGGCGGAGACAAGACCTGCACCGTCGTCGTACAGAGCCGCAAGCGTCACCCGTTCTACGGCAAGATGATAACTCGCAGCTCAAAGTACCGCACGCACGACGAGGAGAACGTGGCGCGAGTCGGCGACGTCGTCCAGATCATGGAGACTCGCCCGGTGTCTAAGACCAAGCGCTGGCGTCTCGTCGAAGTTGTCGAGAAGGCCAAGTAACGCCTGTGCGGGCCGCGACAGCGGCTCGTCAAGGGACCGGTACGGAGGACGAGATGATACAAGCGGAATCCCAACTCAAGGTAGCCGACAACTCAGGTGCACGCCGTGTGCTGTGCATCAAGGTGCTCGGCGGCTCTAGGCGGCGGTATGCACGTGTGGGTGACACCATCGTGTGCACGGTCAAGGAGGCCATCCCGACCGGTACCGTGAAGAAGGGGGACATCGTGCACGCGGTTGTCGTGCGAACGAAGAAGGAGGTCCGTCGACCCGACGGAAGCTACATCAAGTTCGACGAGAACGCCGCAGTGATTATCGACAATCAAGGAAACCCAAGGGGCACGCGAATCTTTGGTCCGGTTGCGCGCGAGTTGCGAGACCGGCGATACATGAAGATCGTTTCGTTGGCCCCTGAGGTTCTTTAGGAGGGTTGGACCAGATGGCGAAGTCCATGACTATACGCAAGGGCGATCGAGTCAAGGTCGTCACAGGCAAGGACAAAGGCAAAGAGAGCCGCGTCCTGCGCGTCTACCCCGATAAAGAACGTCTCGTAGTCGAGCACGTAAACATGGTCAAGAAGCACCAGCGTGCCACCCGGCGGCAGCCCAAGGGCGGCATATTGGAGATCGAAGGCACGATACACATGAGCAACGTCATGCTTATCTGTCCCAATTGCTCACAGGCTACTCGCGTAGACCGCAAGCGAGAGGAAGGGACTCGCGTTCGAGTCTGCAAGAAGTGTGGCAGGGATATCGACTAGCGGCGAGCGCACACGGCTCGCTCCCCCGCATACGGGCAGCGAGGCGCCGGGTCGGCAATCCGGCGGATTCTAGTACACGGAGGTAATGACCGGTGGCACCGAGATTCAAAGAGAAGTACCGCGAAGAGGTGGTTCCAGCACTAGTGAAACGCCTGGGCTACGAAAACGTCAACGAAGTGCCTCGCCTCGAGAAGATAGTCGTCAACATGGGCGTGGGCGAGGCTGCTACAGATCTCAAGCAGCTCGAAGCCGCAATGGAGGATATGGCCGTCGTGACGGGGCAGAAGCCGATGGTCACACGCGCCAAGAAGTCCATCGCGGGCTTCAAGATCCGTCAGGGCATGCCCATAGGAGCGAAGGTGACCTTGCGTGGCGATCGAATGTGGGAGTTCTTCGACCGCCTGCTTTCCACGGCCATCCCTCGGGTACGCGACTTCCGCGGGTTGTCGACGAAGTCCTTTGACGGCCGCGGCAATTACACGATGGGCGTCAACGAGCAACTGATTTTCCCCGAGGTCGATTACGACAAGGTCGACCGGGTACGCGGGATGGACATAACCTTCGTGACGAATGCGAAGACTGACGAGGAAGCGAAAGCCTTGCTGGAGGAGTTCGCCTTCCCGTTCAAGCGATAGAAGCGACTGGTCGACGCCACGCCAGGCGTCACAGCAAGGAGGTTTCCAGTGGCAAAGAAGTCGATGATCGCCAAGGCTAGGCGCAAGCCCAAGTACAGCGTGCGTGCGGTGAACCGCTGCAACCGTTGTGGACGGCCACGCGCCTTCTACAGGCAGTTCGGACTGTGTCGCATCTGCGTGCGGGAGCTTGCGAGCCGCGGCGAACTCCCCGGTGTCCGTAAGGCCAGCTGGTAGGCGGATATCCGGAGGAGGATCCGTTCGGGAGGCGCGAGGCCAAGGGCTATCGCGAACCACCGGAAGGGAATCATCCCGATTCATATAGGAGGAAAGATAGAGATGAGCATGACAGACCCGATCGCCGATATGCTGACTCGGATTCGCAATGCGAACTCCGCGTTCAAGACATCGACTACCATGCCCTCTTCGAAGAAGCTAGTGGAGATCGCTCGCATCATGAAGGAGGAGGGCTATATCGAGGACTACCGGGTCACGGCTGGTGAGCCGCAAGATTCTCTCGAGGTGTTTCTTAAGTACGGGCCCAAGAGAGAGCGGACCATCAGAGGTATCCGCCGCATAAGCAAACCCGGTTTGCGCGTGTACGCCAAGAAGGACGAGCTTCCCCGGGTGCTGGGCGGTCTAGGAATAGCGGTCATCTCTACCTCCCAGGGCGTGATGACCGACAAGGGCGCCCGAAAGGCAAGTGTCGGCGGCGAAGTCATCGCCTACATCTGGTAGACGGACAGGACTGAGAAAGGAGCGGAAGCCGTGTCGCGAATCGGCAAAGAGCCCATACCGGTCCCGTCCGGAGTGGAGGTGAAGATCGAAGGCTCTTCGGTGACGGTCAAAGGTCCCAAAGGAGAGTTGCAACAGACATTCGACAAAGACATGACGATTGCACTTGCAGACGACGCAATAGGCGTGACCCGTCCGAGTGACAGCCGGACCCATCGCTCGCTGCATGGTCTAACACGTAGCCTCATCGCGAACATGGTCATCGGGGTATCGGAGGGTTTCAGCAAGAACCTCGAGATCGTCGGGGTCGGCTATCGCGCGCAGCTCAAGGACTCGGACCTCGAACTAGCTTTGGGGCTGAGCCATCCGGTGAAGGTCAAGGCCGAACCCGGAATCAGCTTCGAAGTGCCTGCGCCGACGCGAATCACCGTCCGAGGGATCGACAAGCAGCGAGTCGGACAGGTTGCCAGCGAGATTCGTGGCTTCCGTCCTCCCGAGCCCTACAAGGGCAAGGGTGTTCGATACGAGGGAGAGTACGTTAAACGGAAGCTCGGCAAGACCGCGAAGTGACGTTAGATCCGAACCGTTGTCGGTGCGGACGGACTAGGAGAGTATCAACGGGATGGACAAACTTAGAGCGAAGTCGGCGAGACTTACCCGCCGCCAGCGCAGAGTGCGGGGTAAGGTGACTGGGACGGCCGAAAGACCGCGCCTGCGAGTCACCCGCACCAACAATCAGATATACGCTCAGCTCATAGATGACTCTGCCGGCCACACGGTCGTCTCCGCGTCGAGCATCGACAACGAGCTGCGCGGAGCACTGAAGAGCGGATCCAACATCGGCGCCGCAAGGGTGGTCGGTGAAGCACTCGGTCGCAGGGCGCTCGAGGCCGGTGTCCAAGAAGTCGTGTTCGATCGTGGTGGTCGCCTCTACCACGGTCGCGTGAAGGCTCTCGCGGATGGCGCGCGCGACGCCGGGCTGAAGTTCTAGGGAGGAGTGTTCATGGCGCGCAAAGAAGCCCCAGCTTCAGAGCTGCAGGAGAAGGTCGTCTACATCAATCGCGTTGCCAAGGTTGTCAAGGGCGGCCGCCGGTTCGCGCTGACAGCGCTTGTCGTAGTCGGGGACGGTGCTGGAAACGTGGGCGTCGGAATGGGCAAATCCGCCGAGGTGCCTGTCGCGATCAAGAAGGGCATCGAGGACGCCAAGAAGAACATGTTCAAGGTGCCGCTGGTCGACAACACCATACCGCATGAGGTCGTCGGTCAGTTCGGTGCAGGCCGCGTACTGCTCAAGCCCGCTGCTCCTGGTACGGGCGTCATCGCAGGCGGGCCGGTTCGAGCGCTACTCGAGCTGGCGGGCATTCAAGACGTGCTGTCGAAGTCCCTCGGCAGCGATAACGCGCTGAACATACTCAAGGCGGCCGCACAGGGCCTGCAGTCCCTCTCGAGTCCGCAGGAGGTCGCGCGCCGGCGCGGCAAGACCGTGGGCCAGGTCTACGGTTGGGAGGAGTAGGTACATGACGGCGAAGAAGCCGACCAAGAAGGTCCGCATCACTCAGGTCAAGAGCGTGATAAGCGCTCCTCCCGACCAGAGAGCCACGGTAAGAGCGCTCGGCCTGAAGCGCATTCGCCACTCGGTGGAGCAGGAGGATTGTGCGACCATCCGCGGCATGGTGTTCAAGGTCAAGCACTTGGTGGACGTCGAGGACGTGTAGGCCGAAGGAATGCGTCCGTATCGGACGACGACAGGAGTCAGTCGGCGGCGAGCAGCCGGCGCCGGCGCGGCACGCCGGAAGCGAAAGAAGGAGACGAACAGATGCAACTACACGACCTTTTCCCAGCACCGGGATCGCGCAAGGAACGAAAGCGCGTAGGTCGAGGGCACGGCTCCGGCCACGGAGGCAGAAGCGGACGCGGCGACAAAGGCCAGCTCTCTCGTTCTGGTGGTGGCAAGGGACCCGGTTTCGAAGGCGGTCAGAATCCGCTGCATATGCGACTGCCGAAACTGCGCGGGTTCAAGAACCGCTTCCGGACGGAGTATACGGTCGTCAACGTCTCCCGTCTCGAAGAGCGCTTCTCCGCCGGCGATGTGGTCGACATAGACTCCATGTTCTCGCGTGGCTTGATAAGGTCTAAGACATCCATGGTCAAGATTCTAGGCGACGGTGACTTGACCAAAGCTCTCACGGTGAGAGTGGACAAGGTGTCAGCTTCCGCCAGGACCAAGATCGAGGCTGCGGGAGGGACGGTCGAAGCGCTGTGATAGCTGCACTGCTCAATGCGTTCAGGGTTCCCGAGCTCCGTCGGCGGATTCTATTCACCTTGTCGATCGTGGCGCTCTATCGCGTCGGTGCTCACATACCCGTTCCGGGTGTGGATATCCAACAGGTACAAGACATCATCGAAGGCCAAGCAGCTCTCGGTCTGCTAAACCTGTTCTCCGGCGGAGCGCTCGAGAACTTCGCGGTATTTGCCCTCGGAATAATGCCCTACATCACCGCCTCGATCATCATGCAGCTGCTGCAGGGGGTCATTCCCAAGGTGGAACAGTGGGCCAAAGAAGGGGAAGCCGGACAACGGAAGATCACCCAGACGACTCGCTATCTCACCCTCGGCATAGCTTTCTTGCAGTCGGTGGCCATGCTCGGACTGTTCCAAAACGCCCTGGCGCCTGCGGGTGTCACGCTCGACATATTCAGCCGCTTCGTCATCGTGTTGACACTCATCTCTGGCACGTCTCTGATCATGTGGATGGGAGAACTCATAACTCAGCGCGGCATCGGCAACGGCATGTCGCTGATGATATTCGCTAGCATCGTCGCTCGCTTTCCGATAGCCATCGTCCAGACCATACGTCTTGGCGATGTAGGCATGACCGTAGCGCTCATGTTCATATTCGTGTTCGTGGTGGCCGCCATCGTCACCATCGATCGCGGGCAGCGAAGAATACCCGTCCAGTATGCCAAGCGAGTCGTGGGCAGGAAGGTGTACGGAGGTGCTGGAACCTACATCCCGCTCAAGATAAACGGCGCGAACGTCATTCCGATCATCTTCGCTTCGGCGATCCTGTTCTTTCCTGCCCAGATAGCTACACTGACCGGCGTCGAGTGGCTGCAGAACATCGGCAACGCGCTTGCCAGCGGGTGGTTGTACTACGCGTTCTTCGCAGGCCTCATCATCTTCTTCACCTACTTCTACACCGCACTGGTGTTCAACCCCATAGACCTTGCGGATAACCTCAGGAAGAACGGCGGTTTCATTCCAGGGGTCAGGCCTGGCAAAACCACCGTGAACTATCTGGAGAAGACGATGAATCGCATCACTTTGCCAGGCGCGGTCTTCCTCGCCTTGATAGCGATCGCGCCGACAGCACTCTTCCGTGCGACCGGCGTGACCGTTCTCGAGCAGTTCGGCGGCGCTTCGATCCTGATTATGGTGGGTGTCGCGCTCGAGACGATGACCCAGCTGGAGAGTCAGCTGAAGATGCGTCACTACGACGGCTTCTTCAAGTAGGCAACGCTACCCGAGGAGGGGGACCGGCATGAACATAGTGCTACTCGGTGCACCTGGCGCTGGCAAAGGAACACAGGCTGAGAAGATGATCGAGGAGTGGGGCATACCTCACATCTCGACCGGTGATATCCTGCGCAGTTCTGTCCAGGAGGGTACGCCCCTCGGTCTTCAGGCCAAGGAATACATGGATGCCGGTGAGCTGGTTCCCGACCTGGTCGTCATCGGCCTGGTGAAGAGCCGTCTAGGCGAGCCTGACGCGGACAAGGGGTTCATCCTGGATGGCTTCCCTCGCACAGAGGCACAGGCCGAGGCACTGGACGAAGCGCTCGCTGAGATGGAAAAACGTATCGACGCTGCGATAAGCATCGATGTGGATCGCGACGTGATAGTCGAGCGCCTCACAGCGCGTCGTACATGCAGGGATTGCGGGAAGATCTACAGCCTGATCAACGATCCTCCTGCCGATCCGGCCAAGTGCGACGAGTGCGGGGGCGAACTTCACCAGCGAGATGACGATACGGAAGCTACCGTGCGCAACCGGCTCGAGGTCTACGATCGCTCTACAGCACCGCTGGTCGATTACTATCGCTCCAAAGGGGTGTTGCATGTCTTGAGCGGCGACAGACCCGTCGATGCGGTATTCGACGACGTCCGGCGAATCGTCGAAGGGTAGCTCGGGTGGCGTGATTATCCGTAAATCCTTGCCGGAGATCGAAATCATGCGCGAGGCCGGTCGAATCACGGCCCGTGCCCTGCGCCTTGTGGGCGAGGCGGTAGCGCCTGGAGTGACCACCGGCCATCTGGATCGGATAGCCGAAGAGGCGATTCAAACATCGGGCGCCGTGCCTGCGTTCAAGGGATACCACGGCTTTCCTGCGGCGATATGCTCTTCACTTAACGAACAGGTAGTTCACGGCATTCCAGGCGACACGATCTTGCGCGAAGGAGACATCCTCTCTGTCGATGTCGGAGCGGTGTTCGACGGATACTACGGGGATTGCGCGATGACCTTTCCCGTCGGCCGCATCTCAGACACCGCGCTTGCTCTCATGGATGCCACCCGCAGGGCTCTGGAGGCCGGGATAGCTGCGTGCGTTCCAGACAGGCGGCTCTACGACATCTCCAACGCGGTGCAGACGGTCGCCGAAGGAGCGGGCTTTTCCGTGGTGCGTGAGTACGTGGGTCACGGCATCGGTCGATCCATGCACGAAGAACCCCAGCTACCCAACTTCGGACCCAAGGGAAAAGGGCCGACTCTGGCCTCAGGAATGGTTTTTGCGATCGAGCCCATGGTGAACGCTGGAGAAGCTGCGGTCCGTTCTTTGGACGATGGTTGGACGGTGGTGACAGCCGACGGATCGTTGTCGGCTCACTTCGAGCACACGGTTGCGGTGAGCGAAAAAGGCCCCATGATTCTGACCCTCGAGTAATCCCTGGACGAGCAGGGATTCGACAGGTATACTACCCATTTGCGGCTTACTGGGTCTAAGGAGAAAACGTACACTACGTGAGCAAGCGTGAAGACTCGATAGAGATGGAGGGCACGGTCGTCGAACCGCTGCCCAACGCTATGTTCCGAGTGGAGTTGGAGAACGGGCACAAGGTGCTCGCGCACATATCTGGGAAGATGCGGATGCACTATATCCGTATCCTGCCGGGGGATAAGGTCGTAGTTGAGCTGTCGCCTTACGATCTGACGAGGGGCAGGATAACCTACCGCTACAAGTGAAGCTCGAACCATTGGCCAGGCGGTGGACACGCCCGGTGGCGTGTATGTTCACAACCACGAAGAATCGCACCTGCGGCTGGGTGTGCAGATAGATGGGACGAATGCCGAAAGGGTTTCCGATGAAAGTTCGACCTTCGGTCAAGAAGATGTGCGACAAGTGCAAGATAGTCCGCCGCCACGGGCGTGTCTTCGTCATATGTGACAACCCACGCCACAAGCAGCGGCAGGGCTAGGCAGGAGGGAGCAAGTTACGTGGCCCGCATATCAGGCACCGATCTGCCGCGCGAAAAGCGCGTAGAGATCGGGCTGACCTACATCTACGGCATAGGGCTTACTGGCAGCAAGACCATATTGCGAGAGGCCGGCGTCAATCCAGACACCCGCGTTCGGGATCTCACCGAGGAGGAGGTCGTAAGGCTTCGTGAAGCGATCGACCGAGGCCACAAGGTCGAGGGTGACCTTCGCCGCGAAGTTGGCCAGAACATCAAGCGCCTGATGGAGATCGGTTGCTACCGTGGTCTTCGTCACCGCAGAGGCCTTCCGGTTCGCGGTCAGCGCACTCACACGAACGCAAGGACCCGCAAGGGTCCACGTCGCCAGATCGGTGCGAAGAAGAAGGGCGCTTAAGCATGGTCACAAAGAAGAAGACCGGCAAGGCACGGTTGCGTCGCAGCGAGCGCAAGAACATCGCTGTCGGGCATGCGCACATAAAGAGCACGTTCAACAACACCATCATCACGATCACCGATCCACAGGGCAACGTCATCGTCTGGCAGTCAGCTGGCACCGTGGGCTTCAAGGGTTCCCGGAAGTCGACGCCGTTCGCAGCTCAGATGGCTGCCGAGGCGTGTGCGAAGATCGCTCAAGAACACGGGGTTCGCAAAGTCTCCGTGTTCGTCAAGGGTCCCGGTTCCGGGCGTGAGACAGCGATACGGTCTCTTCAGGCTGCCGGCCTGGAGATCGCAAGCATCCAGGATCGCACCCCCGTTCCGCATAATGGTTGCCGGCCGCGCAAGCGCCGCCGCGTGTAGCATCTCGAGAGGACTGACGATATGGCTCGTTACACCGGGGCGGACTGCAGATTGTGCCGCCGCGAAGGAATCAAGCTCTTCTTGAAGGGCGACCGTTGCTACAGCGACAAGTGCGGTGTGGAGAGACGTCCATACCCGCCGGGTCAAGCAGGCAAGAGGCGTCCTCGTGACAGCGAGTATCGGCTTCAGCTTCGCGAGAAGCAGAAGACCAAGAGGATGTACGGGTTGCTGGAGAAGCAGTTCCGCGGCTACTACAATCTCGCCAACCGTCAAAAGGGGATCACGGGCGAGAACCTGCTTCGGCTGCTCGAGGCCCGTCTTGACAACGTGGTATACCGTCTGGGCTTCGCCAAGTCGCGCGACGAGGCTCGCCAGGTGGTGCGCCACGGTCACATAACCGTTAACGGTCGAAGGGTCAACATACCTTCCTACCGTGTGCGTCCGGGTGACACCGTTGAAGTGGCAGGTAGGTCCAAGGATCTGCTCGTGATC
>PWVH01000123.1 GCA_003563465.1 Coriobacteriaceae bacterium
ATACTAACACTGCTGGTCCAAGGTGCGAAAGAGATTCCGGGCTGTCGGTCTGAAGACACGGTCTCTTCGTACGGATCTCTAGGCGCTGGGCTGCCGGGTTCCCGGAAAAGACCGTCTGAGACTCCACATCGCCAAGATCGCCGCACAGGTGTATGATTCCTAATGTTCGGATATTACTGAACGTTGGAAACGTTATCCTTGTCCGACGGTCCGATAACCGGCCGACCGATCCGGGAGACAGAGATGCCGCGACCGGACGAACGTGAAGAAAGCAGACATCAGATGCTCGACGAACTCGCGCGCGTCCTCGAGGCAGCCGGGTTCCCCCACGGAATCGCCAAGGTCTATGCGGCACTCACTCTCGCCGAGGGTGAAGGGCTTTCGACCAGCGAGCTTATTGAGGAACTCGGCATCAGCAAGGCCTCGGTGAGTAACGCGATGCAGTTCCTGATCGGCACCAACCTCGCAGAGCGCTATCGCGTTCGCGGCTCGCGCGAAGCGCACTACCGGATAGTCAAAGGCGTGTGGGGCGACGTCTTGAACAGGAAGTTCACGGCTGTCTCCTCCATCCGGGATGTGACCGAAAGGGCACTCGATGTCGCGAAGTCGCCCGAAGCCAGAAAGCGCCTCGAGGATATGCACGAGGTCTACGCGTTCTTCGAGAAGGAGTTTAAGGACGTGATGCGGCGCTGGAACGAGCGTCAAAGCAAGCGCTCAAACGAGCGTCGATAGGAAAGGACGAGCCGATGACCTCCCCCGCCATCAAGGTCGAAAACCTCAGTTTCAACTACGGACCCATAGAGGCCGTCAGAAACGTCAGCTTCGAGGTGATGCCCGGAGAGATCCTCGGCTTCCTCGGCCCCAACGGAGCCGGCAAGACGACCACGATCAAGATCCTGACCGGACAGCTTCCACCCAGAAGCGGACGAGCCGAGATCCTCGGCATGGAGACCGGTCACGACGATCCGGAGATACAGGCGCAGATCGGAGTGTGTTTCGAGGAGAAGAACCTCTACCTGAACATGTCGGCGCTGGAGAACCTGGACTTCTTTGCATCGCTCTTCGGAATCAAGGATGCCGACTCGATGGAGGTCCTGCGCCGCGTAGGGCTCGCCGACCGTGCGAAAGACCGAGTGCACAGCTTCTCCAAGGGCATGCGCCAGCGCATGATGATCTCGCGCGCGTTCATCAACGAGCCCAAGGTGCTCTTCCTAGACGAGCCCACCGACGGGCTCGATCCGGTGACCTCGGCACAGATCCGCACGACGATCAAGGAGGAAGCCGATCGCGGAGCCGCCGTCCTGCTCACGACGCATGACATGTTCGAGGCCGACCAGCTCTCCGATCGCGTCGCATTCATCAACGAGGGCGAGATCGTCGCACTCGACACCGCTGAGAACCTCAAGCTGAAGTACGGCGAGCGCTCGGTGAAAGTCCGTGTGCGAGACGACGGTGGGATTCGCGAGGAGCACGTCCCTCTCGATGAGCCGGACTCCTCGGCCAAGATCGCCGAACTCGCAGCCTCGCCCGACCTCATGACCATCCACACCGAGGAGGCTACGCTGGAGGCGATCTTCATCAAGCTGACGGGTAGGAGGCTGGAGTAGATGGAGCGCACCGTCACGCGGGGCGCCATCCTCCGCGCGCTCCTCAAAAAGGAGCTCGTCGCTTACTCTCGCGACAAGCTCTACCTGTTCCTGACCGCACTCACGCTCGTGTTCGTGCTTGCCGTCTTCTGGATAATGCCCGACAGCGTCGACGAGACGATCACGCTCGCCGTCTCGCCGCCGGTCGAGACACTCATAGCCGAGGGCGTCGATACGTTCCGCGCGATGGGCGTGCCCGACGAGCAGCTGGCTGAGATCGCCGAGGCCGACCTGGCCGAAGAGACCGAGGGCGTGCAGCTCGTGGGCTTCGACGACGTCGCGGACATGACCGCGGTCGTCGAAGGGTCACTCGAGGCGTGGCTCACAGACGCGGGCGAGATCGTGCTGCGCGACGTCGAGGCCGGCGACCCCAAACCCGATGACACCAGTCGCGTGGACGTCGACATCGGCATCGCGTTCCCGCAGGACTTCATCGCCAGCGTCGCCGGCGGCCGGGAGGGCGTCACGGTCACCGTCTACTCGGACGCCGCGGTACCCGCCGAGATCGAAAACGCAATGAAGAGCTTCGTGCGCGAGGCCGCTTTTCAACTCGCGGGCCAAGACCTTCCTGTCACGATGCCCGACGAGGACACTATAGTGCTCGGCACCGACCGCGTGGGCGATCAGGTCTCCTACCGCGACAAGCTCGTGCCGATGCTTGCCTTCATGATTCTGCTCATGGAGACCTTCTCGCTGGCCTCGCTCATCAGCGTCGAGGTGCTCCAGCGCACCGTGGCAGCAGTGCTCGTCACGCCCGCGCGCATCGCCGACATACTCGCGGCCAAGTCGATCTTCGGAACCGGCATGGCGCTGGTGCAGGGTCTGATCGTGCTCGCCCTCGTCGGGGCGTTCACCGCACAGAACTGGTGGCTGCTCGTCATCGCCATGCTGCTCGGCTCGATGATGTTCACCGGAGTCGCGATGGTCGTGGGTGCGGCCGGAAAGGACTTCCTCGGTCAGCTGTTCTATGCGATGGCTCTCACCGTCCCGCTCATCCTGCCGGCGTTTTCCGTGCTCTGGCCCGGCTCGGCGGCCCTGTGGGTGCAGGCCATCCCCACGTTCCCGATCCTAGATGCACTCGTGAACATCACGATCTACGATGCCGCCTGGGCAGACGTCTGGCGCTCGTTCGGCTTCGCGCTCGTATGGGTCGCCGTGCTCTACGGCGCCGGATTGTTCACGCTGAAACGAAAGGTGGAGTCGCTATGAGCCTCGCGCGCATATGGAAGGTGCTGCGCAAGGACTTCGCCATGGGTCCGCGCTCGCCGTTCTTCCTCTACGCTCTCGTGCTGCCGGTCGTGCTCACGGTACTCTTCCAGTTCGCCTTCGGGTCGCTCTTCGAACCCAAACCCCGGCTGGGAATCGTCGATGCGGGCGCTTCGGAGATCACCGCTGCGATGGAGGCTGCCGAGGGTATCGAGCTGACGCTGCTCGACGATGCCGAGGAGCTCAAGCGCCAGGTCGAAGCGAACGACCTCGACGCGGGCCTCGTGCTGCCCGCTGGGTTCGATGCGGCCCTGCGCGACGGCTCCCGACCGCTGCTCGAGTTCTTCATCGGCGGGGAGAGTTACGCGTCTAATCGCATCATCCTCACGGTGACGGCGCTCGACTCCATCCGCGAGGTCGAAGGCAGCGCCGCGCCGGTGGAGGTGGAGGTGGTGAGCTTCGGCGAGGAGGGTCTGCCGCTCACGCTGCGCCTCGTGCCGATCATCGTCTTCTACGCACTCGTGCTCGCCGGCGTGGCCGTACCGGGCTCGAGCCTCGTGGAGGAGAAGGAGAAGGGCACGCTCATGGCGATCCTCGTGACACCCGTGAAGGTGAGCGAAGCGCTGGCCGCCAAGTGGTTGCTCGGCTTCAGTCTCACGTTCGTCATGGCGGTGGTGACCCTCGGTCTCAACCAGGCGCTCGGTGCGAATGCGATCGACGTCATCCTGGTGGTGCTCGTGGCTTCGCTGCTCGTGGCTATGCTCGGCTTGCTCGTCGGGGTCGTGTCGAAGGACTCGACGATGATGTTCGGGATCATCAAGGGTACCGGGGTCATCCTGTTCGCACCGGTGCTGTGGTATCTCTTCCCGAGCTGGCCGCAGTGGATCGCCAAGCTCTTCCCCCTCTACTGGATTATCGAGCCTATCTGGCAGGTAGCGGTGATGGGCGAGGCCATCGCGACGGTGTGGCTAGA
>PWVH01000105.1 GCA_003563465.1 Coriobacteriaceae bacterium
AAGGCTTTACTGAGGGACATAGGGAGCCGGCATCCTGACGATCGCATGGCGGCATTCGAACAGGAGCTTCTCGAAGAGATCAACGAGCTCGGCATAGGGCCTGGGGGTCTTGGCGGCGATACGACGGCTCTCGCGGTACACGTCCTGACCGCTCCCTGCCATATGGCTGCTTTGCCCGTGGCGGTAAACGTCGGATGCGTGGCAGTACGCTCGGCCAGTGTGGAGGTTTTATAGCATGCCGTCTCCGGTCGACCCGGAGATGCGCCCCGACGAGGCGTTCGCCCAGTCGCGGGGCGCCCATCGTCGTCTCGTCGCCAACATAGGATTCCGCCGCCTGTGGATGAGCCAGCTGGTCAGCGGAATCGGGGACTGGCTTGTGATAGGTCTCCTCATGCCTCTCGTGACGACGCTTTCGGGGGGTTCGTCCTTTGCGGTCGCTGGAATCCTGATCGCCAAACTGCTTCCCGCGCTCTTACTGAGCTCGCTCACGGGGGCTGTCGTCGATCGTTTCGACCGTCGCCGGTTGATGATCGTGTCTGATCTCGCACGCGGGGCGCTGGTCCTCGGACTTCTAGTCACCAACAGTCTTGGGGTGATCTATCTCGTCGTGCTGCTGATGGAGATAGGCTCGCTCTTCTTCTATCCGGCGAAGAACGCGCTCATCCCGCGCTTGGTCGAGGCCGAGGACGTGGCCTCGGCCAACGGGCTTTCCTACACGACCCAGCAGGCGGCTATGCTGATCGGCCTCACCGCATCCGGCGCAATACTTGCCGGGTTCGATGCCGTCGTGCGCACCGTGCTCGAGGCGGAACTGCCTCTTGTCGAGATGCTCGTTGGCCCCTTTGCGCCCGCGCTTCTCGGACCGCGGGCGGGCGTGTTCCTGAACAGCCTGACTTTCGTGGTGTCCGCTCTGTTCATCTGGCGCATCGGTGTGGCCTCTGCCGCTCCACGTCCCGAGGCGCGACTCGATCTAAGACTGCTCGGCGCCGATGTCATCGATGCCTTCCGCTTTCTGAAGGAACGCGCAGAGCTGCGCGGATTCCTCGTGACTATCTCTCTTGCCATTCTCGGCGGAGGCGCCATCGTGACGTCAGGGCTGGTACTCGTTCCCAAGCGACTGGTGCCCGAAGAGGTTAAGCTTGCCGAAGAGATTCCGTGGCTCGAACAGCTCGTAGCGGCGCCGATCACCTTCATGCTAGTGTTCCTGGCGCTCGGCATGGTGGCCGGAGCCCTCCTCGCGCCCAGGCTTGCACGGAGGATGCGTCTGCAGCTGCTCTTCCTCGGCGGGGTGGGAGGATTCGGACTCGTGATGCTCCTCTTCTCGCTTACCCGGTCCTATGCTCCAGCGGGCATACTCGCTGTCCTTGCCGGCGCATGCATCGCGACGGTGACTGTAGCCGGGAACACCTACGTAGTCGAGACCGTGGACGACGTCATACGAGGGAGGGTTTTCACCGCGCTAGAGTCGGTGGTCAAGGTGTCGCTTCTGGTATCCATGCTCGTCATGGCGCCACTGAGCGATCTGATCTCGAGCGGCGTAGAGCGCGCGCTGCGCACCTATCCGGAAGTCATCGGAGGGCTGGGCCTGACCGGGCCTCAGGTCGCGCTGCAGGCTGCTTCGCTCGTAGTGCTGTTCGCTGCGGTATATGCTTTCAAGACGCTCGATTGGCGCGAGAACAAGGAGGCGAGTGGCGATGCATGAGAAGAGCGGGGAACAGAACCGAGGGATCCTCGAAGTGCATCTGCCCGCTTCGCGTAAGACGCTAGCCTCCCTGCAGACCGGCGATGCCGTGCTGCTAACCGGTCCCGTCTACGCCGCACGAGATGCCACACACGAACGGCTATCCTGCGAGTTGAGGGAGACCGGCGAGCTTCCCTTCGAGCTGGCGGGGCAGACGCTCTTCTATGCGGGACCTACTCCTCCCGCTGCAGGTAGACCGGTTGGAGCGATCGGACCGACCACTGCAGGACGCATGGATTCGATGACTCCGGAGCTGCTGGCTGCGGGAATCGTGGCGACTATAGGCAAAGGGCCTCGCTCCGAAGAGGTTCGCGAAGCGTGCGCAGAGCACGGGGCGGTCTATTTCTCCGCAGTCGGGGGCGCAGCCGCGTTCCTAGCGACCAAGGTTAGTTCGGCCGATCCAATCGCCTACCCGGACCTCGGCGCCGAAGCGCTCGTGCGCCTCGAACTCGATAGATTCCCGGCGTTCGTGGCTATCGACGCGCGCGGCGACGATCTTTTCGCAAGCATCGTTTCCCTGAAGCGTGCTACGGAATCTTCAGAAGAGGGGAGATGACTATGGTTCGCGGAGTTCTCATCACTGTCGAGGGCTGCGAGGGTACGGGCAAGTCCACTCAGTCGGAGTCGATCGCCGAAGCACTCCGGTCATCGGGGATGCTCGTCACAACGGTGCGGGAGCCGGGAGGTACGCCCGTCGGTGAGTCAGTGCGCGAGATCTTGCTCGATACGGACAACGATGCGCTCGAACCTCGCGCAGAACTGCTTCTCTACGAGGCGAGCCGGGCGCAACTGGTGCATCAGGTCGTCGTGCCTGCTCTTGTGGCTGGTGGTGCCGTGGTATGCGATAGGTTCAGCGACTCTACTACCGCCTACCAGGGCTATGGGCGTGGACTTCCCATCGACGAGGTGGTGCGTCTCAACGCCTTCGCGACTGCCGGACTGACTCCGGACATCACCATCGTGCTCGACCTGCCTCCCACCGAGGGCTTGGCGCGCGCCACAGGTGAAGGGGCGGACCGACTGGAGGCCGAGGAGATCGGCTTTCACGAGCGCGTGCGAGAGGGCTTTCTCCGTATCGCCGAGGCGGAACCGGAGCGAGTCTTCGTTGTGGACGCTACAGGCTCTCGGGAACAGGTGGCGGCTCGCGTACTGGAAGCGCTCCGCCGCGTTCCGGTGCTCGACGCCGTGCTACACTAGCGCGGTTATGACCAGGGCTTGCGTGTGGGACGAACTCGTCGGACAGCGCCAGGTGGCCGACTACCTCGCGGCGGCTGTGCGCCGCGGCGTCGTCTCGCATGCGTATCTCTTCGTCGGCCCGACAGGTGCCGGCAAGAAGAGCGCAGCACGTGCTCTCGCGTGTGCCATCCTCTGCGATGACGAAGCTTGTGGCGCGTGTGCCACCTGTAAGCGCGTGCGCCGGGGTTCCCATCCCGACGTACGAGTGGTCACACCCGAAGGCGCGGCGACCTACATGGTCGAGCAGATCCGCGAGATTATCCACGATGTCAACCTCTCACCCGTGGAGGCCGACCGGAAGATCTACATCATCGAGGGGGCCGACACGTTCAACGAGGGGTCTGCCAACGCTTTCCTCAAGACCCTCGAGGAGCCTCCCGACGATGTCGTCATCGTTCTGCTGGCCACGACTCTAGAAGCCGTAGTGCCGACCATCGTCTCGCGTTGCCAGGTCTTGCGCTTCCGACGCATGGCGCCCGAGCAGGCCGTCCGCTTGCTGATGGAGCATACGGGGGCTCAAGACACCGAGGCGCTGGCTGCCCTGGCTGCGACAGGCGGCGTGCTTCCGCGCGCACGCGAATTCCTCAATTCACCGCCCAGACGCGAAGCACGAGAGCGCATGCTGGCCACGCTCAAGGATCTGGACGTGCTCGACGAGCACGACGTGCTTGTCGCGGCCCGAACGCTGCTTGCTGCAGTGAAGGCTCCTCTCGACGAGATCAAGGCTACACAGGCCGAGGAAGTACTCGAGCACAAGGAGTTCCTCGGCGCCAAAGGAACCAAGGCCTTGGAGGAACGCCACAAGCGTCAGCTGACCGCACGCGAGAGAGAGGGCTTGTCGGAGGTGCTCAACATAGCCGAGAGTTGGCTGAGGGATTGCTTGGTACTCTCGCAGGATGCAGGCGACCTTGTCGCCAACCATGATGTCGCAGATGCGATGGAGGAGATTGCCGCCGTCATAACACCTGCGGCCGCCACTCGTGCTCTCGCTGCGGTGAAGGAGGCGCGGCGCAGAGTCTCGTATAATGTGAGCCCCCAGCTGGCCGTGGAGGCTATGCTCTTCGATATCCAGGAGGTCCTGCGATGCCCACGCTAGTGGGAGTCAAGCTTCGATTCGCACCAAAGGTGCTCTATTTCGACCCTGCGGGTACCGATCTCGCCCCGGGTGACGCGGTGGTCGTCGAGACGGAGCGCGGCATCGAGTTAGGTCAGGTTGTCGACTTGCCGTGCGAAGTTGCCGAGTCTGAGATGCCCGATCCAGTCAAGTCCATCGCTCGTGTAGCAACGGAGACCGATATCGCCGTTTCGACCGAGTTGCAGGAGCGCGAACGGGAGGGGATGCGCGTCTTTCGCGAGCTCATCGAGAAGCATGGTCTCGAGATGAAAGCTGTCGACGTAGAGTATCTGTTCGGCGGAGACAAGGCCATCTTCTATTTCGTTTCCGAGGAGCGTGTGGACTTCCGCGAACTCGTGCGGGAGTTGGCTTCGCGCTTCCATACTCGGATAGACATGCGTCAGGTAGGGGTGCGCGACGAGGCCCGCATGGTAGGGGGTCTGGGGCACTGCGGCCAGCAGTTGTGCTGCGTGCGCTTCACCGGCGATTTCCAGCCGGTCTCGATTCGGATGGCCAAAGAGCAAGACCTGCCGCTCAACCCCTTGAAGATCAGTGGCCTGTGTGGAAGACTCATGTGCTGTCTGCGCTACGAATACGAGGCATACAAGGACTTCAAGTCTCGTGCTCCTAAGCGTGGCGCGAAGATCGAGACTCCTCTAGGCGAGGGCAAGATCACCGGCTTCAACACTCCGCGTGAGACGGTCGGGATTCGGCTTGCCGAGGGCGGCTCGATCAACATAGCCCTGGATGCTGTGGAGTGTCCTGGCGGTGGGCGGCCGTGCAAGGTCAGAGCGGAGGCCATGGAGGCATCCGCGAGCTTGCTGGATGGAGCGGCGCTTGTGGCGTCGACGACCGAGTCCAAGGAGCCCAAGCCGGACACCGGCCGGGACAAAGGCCAGCAAGACAAGGCCAGCGGAGACGGCAAGAGCAGCAGAGCGCGCAGGAAGTCACGTCGCCAGCAGAGCGGCGGCGGAGAGGCGAAACAGCGTCGCCAGAAGAAGGCAGCCGAGAGTCCGCCTGAGGCGAAGGCTGCTGCAGGAACAGGTTCGAGCGAGGGCCAGAAGCCCAAAGAGGGCCGTTCCACGGGGCGGCGCAGGCGCAGGCGGAGGTCGTCTCCGCCGAGAGATGGTGACAAAGCCAAGGGCTAGATGCTTGGCGGAACACAAGCCGACGTAGCTCAGCTGGTAGAGCAACGCACTCGTAATGCGTAGGTCAGGGGTTCGAGTCCCCTCGTCGGCTCCAAACAATCTACCAGCGGAAACAAGGCGATTTCGCGTATGGTGAAGGCCTGCAGAAGACGCATCTGCGGGCCTCGTGCGTACTATCCGTGGGCGACGTTCGTACCAGTGGGAACGATCATGTGCGCCACGGCGCCGGTCCCATGGCTTGTCCGTGCTCGTTTTCGTTAGGACAGGTACACTGCTGGTACAACCGAGTCGAGATGGTGAATCCGGCGGTCGGGACACCGGAGCCTCCTCGAACTCTCCAGGAAGCGCGAACGCCTCGAGCAGCGATAGTCCGGCTGCGCTCTTGATGAGAAAGGGTCAACTAGGGTACTTGCTAGATGAGCCGTCAATCAACGGGTAGGGTTCTGGGGCTCCAGAGCCCATGAGGAGGTAGTCGGATGGAAGAGAAAGTGACCTACGTAGAGAAGGTCAAGGTTCAGGTTCAGGAGTGCAACTCCGAGGTTGACAGGTTGGCCAAGAGGTCGAGCAGAGCATCTGGAGAAGCCAAGAAGGTTCAAGAGGAAGAAGTGGCCGATCTGCGAAACAAGTGCGACGCTCTGACGCACAGACTCGAAGACGCTCAGTGGAGCGAGGAAGCCTGGGACGACGTCAAGCGCGGAATACAAAGCGGGCTGGCAAGCCTTAAGAGCGGAATCGAGAAAGCCAAGTCACGCTTCGGATAGGGGACCCGACATCTGCGCGCTCGGCCTCGCCTGACCGGTGTAGTTTCGCTGAGGACTTCCGGCTGCAAAGATACCTCGTTCCGGCTGGTAGGCAGTTGTCGTATGCTGGCAATGGCATGTAGGCGATTCGGCATCGCGCCAGGGAGAGGCGGTCGTCCCCTAAGCCATGACCCAGGACTACGTCGCACTGGGCGTACTGATCGTAGCGGGCATCGCCTTCTTTGCGTTCGCCGTCATCGCTTCCGACATGCTGGGTCGCCGTCGGTCGGCGTCTGCCGAACAAATCCTCACAGAAGACGGTACTCAGCCGATTGCTGAACCGCCGGTCCGGTTTCGCGTCGGCTACTTCGTGTATGCGCTGATGCTCCTGGTGTTCGATGTCGGAGTCGTCTTTCTGTACCTCTGGGCAGTCGTCTTTCATCGCATGGGCGCTTTCGTTCTCATCCAGATGGTCGTATTCGCCGGGGTGCTGGTATCAGGGCTGGTCTATGCTTGGAAAGAGGGGGCCCTCGAGTGGCGCTAGACCGCAGTGTCGGAGAGCACTCCCTTGCGTTCGTCAAGCGCGAGCAGTTGTTCGATTGGGCACGTCGCAACTCGCTTTGGTGTACGACTCTCGGGACAGCGTGTTGCGCGATAGATGGACTGATGAACCTCGGTGGCCCTCGTTTCGATATCGATCGCATGGGGGTGCTCTTCGGGGTCTCTCCTCGGCAGGCCGATGTGATGGTCGTAGCGGGCACGGTGAACAGGAAGATGGCCGAGACGCTCAAGCTGCTCTACGACCAGATGTCCGAACCCAGGTGGGTTGTGGCGGTTGGCGCCTGCGCCAGCACGGGTGGGCCCTTCCGCGAGTATCCGAACGTAGTGCTCGGCGTAGACAGAGTCGTCCCGGTCGACGTCTACATCCCTGGGTGTCCGCCTCGCCCGGAGTCGGTGCAGTACGCCTTCATGCAGCTGCAGGAGAAGATAAGACGACAGACGGAGGAGCGCAGTGCTGCCCGACGTGACGGCAGTTAGGTCCCTGCTCTCAGGGGTTGCCGAGGCCGAGGCGGAGTGCACGAGCCTCGGCGTAGTGGTCCATGCATCCTCTGGAGACGCAGTCGCGATTCTTGCCGCTCTTAAGTCGAGCGAGTTCGATTTCGCCGTGCTGATCGATCTGCTCGGTACTGACTTGGGCGACCGTGTCGAGATTACGTATCATCTGAGATCGTTTACCCGTGACGAGGACATATTCGTGAAGTCGTCGCTTCCGCACGGCGGGACGCTGCAGTCGGCTTCGGGCGTCTTCGCCTCAGCCCTGTTGCCGGAAAGAGAGACCGCCGAGCTCTTCGGCCTGGTGCTCGCCGGCCATCCGAATCCGAAGCGCCTTCTGACCACGGAAGGGCAAGAGCCGTTGCTGCTCAGAAGCGTCCCGATCCGCACCGTCAAGGAGGTGCGCGACGGGTGAGCCCGCGAGCTGCAGAGCACGTTGAGCATACGGCTACCGGGCGGATGGTTTTCGACGTCGGGTCTCAGCATCCTTCGACGCACGGCCTCTTGCGGCTGGCGATAGAAACGGACGGCGAGGAGATCGTCAGTGCCGAAGCGTGCTTGGGCTTTCTGCACAGGGGGATCGAGAAGCTGGGAGAACATCGCCGCTACCATCAGCTCCCTACCCTGATGGATCGTGGTGACTACCTGTCTGGTATACACGGCGAACTCGCCTCGGCGCTTGCGGTCGAACGTCTCAGGGGAATCGAGGTCCCGCCTAAGGCCCATTGGCTGCGATCCCTCCTCGGCGAGATCAACCGTATCGCGAGTCACATGGCCTGGTACGGCACGTTCGGACGGGACGCCGGCGTGACGAGCCATTTCTTCTACTCCATGCGCGACCGCGAGGCGCTGCTCGACATACTCGAGGCGGTCACCGGTCAGCGGATGACCTTCAACTACGTCAGGCCCGGCGGGGTAATCGCCGATCTGACGGTGGTCGCCGAGTCGAAGATACGTAGGTTCTTGCGAACTTTCGACGCTCATCTCGACGAGCATCAAACGTTCCTTGGCGGCAACGAGCTGCTTCAGAAGCGCCTGCGTGGGGTCGGTGTCATCGACCGAGACAGCGCCATGTCCTTAGGACTTACGGGAGCCAACCTGCGTGCCAGCGGCGTGCCGTACGACGTTCGGCGCGATCGTCCCTATGCCGCCTACAGCGAGCTCGAGTTCGGCATTCCCATCGGGACCACGGGAGACGCGATGGACCGCTACCTGGTGCGCATTGAGGAGATGCGCCAGGCGGCCAGGATCGTTCGGCAGTGCATCGAGGGGCTGCCCGAGGGCGCCGTGATGGCCAAGCTCCCAAAGGCGTTGCGCCCGCGAGAAGGGGAGACGTATGCGTGCGTCGAGTCCCCCCGAGGCGAGCTCGGGGTGCATCTTGTCGCGGACGGCTCTGAGACACCAAGGCGCTTTCACTACCGTGCTCCGTCTCTGTTCGCGATAGCGGCATTGGAGCAGATGCTGCCCGGCACGCTTCTGGCCGATGCGGCGCTGCTCGTGGGCAGTGTCGATATCGTTCCAGGCGAGGTCGAACGATGAACGCGCTCCTTTCTTCGGCCTTGCACGCTTCAGCTGCGCTGGTCCTCGTGCTTCTAAACGGCGTGGTGCTCGTCTTCATGCTGCGACGGATGATCGGCAGGATGCACTTGCGCCGCGGCGGTCTTCATGCGGGCCCGGGCGGCGTCATTCAGACTGCGGCAGACGTGCTGAAGCTGCTGTCGAAGGAGGGTACGCGTCCCGGTGGCGTGAACCGATGGGTCTATGCGATCGCTCCGATGGCAGTCTTCGTTCCATCCTTGGTGGCCTATGCCGCACTGCCGTTCTCCGAGACTTTGCGCATAACGCGATTGGACACAGGGCTGCTGTTCACGTTTGCTGTGCTTTCGGTGGTGCCGCTGGGAGTCATAGCGGGGAGCCTAGCATCGGCAAGTAACAGAGCGCTGATAGGGGCGATGCGTGTCGTTGCAAGACAGCTCGCCTGCAGCGTCCCGCTTCTGCTTTCGGTACTTCCGGTCGTGATGATCACCGGCACCCTCGATCTCGGTGACATCGTGAACTATCAGACCGGGCTTTGGTCGGGCGCGTTTCCGAGGTGGTTCGCTATACCGCTCTTGCCGTCGCTGGCCATCTTCACGACCGCGGCTCTGTGCGGGTTGGACCGGACGGTTTTCGACATCCACGGGATCGAGCCAGGACCGGAAAGTGGCCTTGCAGGCGAGTATTCCGCGATGAGATTCGGCCTGCTCTGCATCTCCGAGTTCGGCAACGTGTTCGTGATATCGGCGCTTGCGGTGACGGTGTTCTTCGGCGGCTGGACCCTGCCCTTCGTTCCGCTGGACCTGCAATCGAGCATCGGTCCGGTCGTGTTCCTGATCAAGACTTACACGCTGGTCTTCCTGTTCCTCTGGACCCGCAGCGTATTGCCGCGCGTGCGGACGGATCAGCTGATGGACCTGGGATGGAAGTGGCTTATTCCGCTCTCGATAGTCTGGATCATGCTCGTGGGCCTGGTCGTCAAGGCGTCCTTGCCGGGGACGGTGGTCTAGGTGTGGGGCGAAGGCATCCTGGCAGGCATGCGCATCACGGTGCGAAACATGATGCGCGAGCCCATGACGGTGAACTATCCCCACGTGAAACTCGAACTTCCGGATCGTGCACGGTGGGCCGTGGCGGCCAAATACGATGCCGAGGGAAAGCCCAGGTGCACTGCGTGTAGGGCATGCGTGCGCGCCTGTCCCCACCACGTCTTAGTTCTCGACTCGACAAGACGCAAGAAGGGCCCCAAGCACATCGACCGCTACACGTACGAAGTGGGAGCGTGCATGATGTGCGGCTTGTGCGTGGAAGCGTGCTCGTTCGATGCGATCGAGATGAGCCGCACGTACGAACTGGCGTGCCTCGATCGAAAGGAGCTGACCCGCGACCTGCTGCGAGACGTCGATGCTGCCGCCGTCGAGCAAACAAACTCCCCTAAGCCGAAGCGGCCGGCCGGCAGGAAGCGGAAGAGAAGTAAGACCGCCGATGAGTGAAACCGTGAGCGGGCCTGTCTTTGCGATTCTGGCATTCGCCTGCATAGGCGGCGCGATCGGGATGCTTTCGGCCCGTAACACGATCCACGCCGCGTTGTGGCTCTCTGAGGTGATGTTGGCAGTAGCCGGGCTCTATCTTCTGCTTTCGGCCGAGTACCTGGCTGTCGTACAGGTCCTGATCTACGCGAGTGCGATGTCGGTGGTGGTGCTTTTCATCATCATGCTTACTCTGCGCGAACGCGAGGGGCCGGTGCGCATGGCCGACTTCTCGATCGGCGGCGGTATCCTGGCAGGACTGACTGGAGTAATTCTCTACATGGCGCTAGCAGATCGCGGGGACCGCATATCGGCGATGCCCGTCGAGCCTTCCGGCACTGCGGCACTTGGCGAGTTGCTCTTCGGCCGATGGACCCTGCCTCTAGAAGTCGCAGCGCTGATCCTACTCGTCTCGCTGGTGGCAGCCGTGTGGTGGTCGCGGGAGGTGGATAGCTGATGGCGGTCGGACCCAGTGCGTTCATGGGGGTGGCCGCAGTGCTCTTCTCGCTGGGACTCTACGGTGTCTTGACGCGGAAGAACGCCGTGATGGTGCTGATGTCGCTCGAACTCATGACTGTGGCCGCGTGCTTGAACATGGTCACGGTGTCGCGGTTCGTCACGCCGGCCGAGATGACAGGCCAAGTGTTCGCGGTGTTTGCGATGGCGGTCTTCGCCGCTCAGATCGGAATCGGCCTGGCACTAGTGCTCGCCGTCTACCGTCAGACAGGTTCGATCGAGCTGTCCTCGAAAAAGGCCACCTAGATGCTTTCCGGCTACTGGCATTTCACCCCCGAAGTCCTGGTAGTGTGCGGCGCATTCGCCGCGCTTTTCGGCGGATACCTGCCAGGGAAGGACCGGGGTGCCGCCTATGCCGCAGCAGGCGCGGCCGCACTCGCCGCAGCGATCGTAGCGTTCGGGGGCACCGGCGGGCCGATCGTTTTCGGTCAGCTAGAACCCGACAGCGTCGCACGTTACGCTCGTACGGGCCTAGCCGGGCTCACCGCTGTATGGGTGCTGTGGGTTGCGGGACGGGGCATGCCTGGCGAGCGACGCCGGGAAGGAGTGGCGTTGGCGCTTTTCGCCACGGCTGGCGGCATGCTGCTCTCCATGGCCGAGGACCTGATCGTGATGTTCGTCACACTCGAGCTTGCGACCATGCCGGCATACGTGCTCATGGGCTACCGCCGCAAGGACGTATCGGGGCTTAAGAGAGCACTCGATTACTTCGTGGACTCGATTCTAGCGAGCGTGATCGTGCTGTACGGGCTCTCATTCCTGTACGGGATCTCCGGCTCGACCGCGTTTTCCGGGCTTGAGTTGGAGGGAAGCGGCATGCTGGGTTTCGTTGCGGTGATGCTCACGCTCGTGGGCTTGTTCGCGAAGGTCTCTGCAGCACCCCTGCGCCATTGGACGCTTGACGCTAATGCCAAAGCGGCTCCGGTCTCGCTCGCGTTCGTGTCCACCGTACCCAGAGTCGCGGGAATCGTGGTGATGTCTCGCCTGATCTTAGCCATCGCTGCGAGTGCGCCGGCTATCGGCATCTTGGTAGGAGTTGCTGCCGCGGCATCGATGATAGCCGGTAACTGCGCCGCGCTTTCCCAGGGCGACCTCCGCCGACTCCTGATTTGCTCGGGAATCGCTCACCTCGGCTACCTCATGATGGCTTTGGCCGCGGGAACGGAGACCGGCTACGGCGCCGCCGTCTTCTACGCAGTGGCTTATGCGGTTCCATCGATGGGGGTGATGCTCGTGGTGGCAGAGGAGGGGGTGGCGATCGGCGATTTTGCTCGACTCGCCTCGCGCCGTCCGTGGGTTGCGTGGTCGATGGTCCTCTGGCTGCTGTCGCTCATAGGCATACCACCTCTTGCAGGTTTCTTCGGCAAGCTGTACCTGATCGGGGCCGCGTTGCAGGCGGAACTGATGGCACTCGTGTTGCTCGCGATACTTGCGACTTTGCTTTCGGCGGCATACTACTTCCGGATAGTGCGAGAGATGTTCTTCGGCGACGAGGACGAGCAAGTGGGCGGCGCTATCGAGCCCTCGCATGCTGCGACGGTCGCATTAGCGCTTTGCGCCGTCGCCACCGTAGCGATCGGCATCGGTGCACCTCGGCTGATCGCGGCTTTGGGAGTGCGATTCGGATAGCGTTCGCGCTTCACGCGATCGACAGGGCCGTTCTTCTTGTGGAGAAGTGCCGGAGTGAACCGCGGCGGAGGATGCAGCTGGGTATACTCACCGAGTACGTATGCTCGGCCCGAATCGACGTGAGGTCAGATTTGAGGTCAGATTGATGCACGACGATCGCACCGAGAAGCCAGACTACGTGACCGTGGAAGGCCCGCTGCCTATCTGCGACTACCTCAGCGACTCCGAAGAGCCGTGCGAGGAGCCGGCGCTGGTGAAGCGCTGGTCCAGTGTCGCTGTCGTGATGGCGGGCTCGCTCGGGGCTGTTGTCGGCGGCATACTCGTAGCAGCCGCGATAATGTGGGCTATCGGAGCGGTGCCAGGGGTGCGGCCGATAGTCCAAGAGCCGGCACAGATGCTTCCGAGCGAGGTCACGATCTCGTTGGACGGAGACGTGAACCCGGCGGTGGCGGTGGCTTCTAAGGTCACGCCCTCGGTAGTGAACGTGGCGATGCAGCAACGCGTCATCAACCGATTCACGGGCGCTGTCGAACTCCAAGAAGTCGGCAACGGCAGCGGTGTGATCATCCGTGAAGACGGCTACATACTGACCAACTACCACGTGATCGCCGATGCCCAAGGTGTCGTGGTCACCGTCGGGCTCCAGGACGTGGAGGCCGAGGTAGTCGGGGTCGACCCCTCCACCGATCTTGCCGTTCTAAAGATCCCGGGCGACGATCATCCCGCTATCGCCCTCGGCTCCTCGGTCGAGCTGGAGGTGGGCGAGTTCGTCGTTGCGGTGGGCAGTCCCTTCGGCCTGGAGAAGACGGTGACGGCCGGAATCATCTCGGCTCTGCAACGGACACCCGAGGGGGGCGGTCTCGGAATCGCGCGCTATACGAACCTTATACAGACAGACGCGGCGATCAATCCCGGTAATTCAGGTGGAGCGCTCGTCGACGCCGAGGGGCGACTCATCGGTATCAACACGCTAATCCAGTCTCCGTCCGGAGCTGTCGGCGCACCGCAATCGGCCGGCATAGGTTTCGCCATCCCGGTCGACTTCGCGCGGGCCGTGGCAGATCAGCTGATCGAGACGGGCACGGCGGTGCATCCGTATATGGGCATCCAGACGGTGACCATCGACGCGAATCTGTCCGTACAGTTCGACTTGCCTGTGCGTGCCGGTGCTCTGGTCCAGTTCGTGGAGCCCGGCTCGCCCGCGGATCGGGCCGGTCTGCGCCGAGGCGACATCATAGTGAGGATCGATGGCAGGGAGATCGCGCGCGGTGAAGACGTCGTGGCCGAGATCCGGTCGTCCAACGTGGGCGACACCCTCGAACTCACCGTGATTCGTGCGGACGTAGAGCGTGACCTTGCGGTGACTCTCGGTTCGGACGCGGATCGCTGATGCGCATAACGCTTCTGGCGGTCGGCCGCCTCAAAGAGAAGCACTGGCGGGAAGCTGCCGAGGAGTATCTGAAGCGGCTGCGCCCATACGCCGACGTGCGCGTGACAGAGATCGCAGACCGCGATGTCACGCGCGATGAGGCCCGGGCGCTTGCCAAGGAGGGTGTCGACGTGCTGCGAGCGGTTCCCGAAGGCGCTTGGGTCGTGGCGCTGGACAGCGATGGCGCCTCGCCGTCGTCGGAGGATTTTGCCGAGGAGATCGGTGGCCACATGGTCGAGGGCAGAAGCCACGTGGCGTTCGTGATAGGCGGCGCTGCGGGGCTTGCCCCGGAAGTGCTTCGGCGGTCTGACGCGCAGCTGTCCCTCGGTTCGATGACTTTGCCGCACCAACTTGCAAGGGTGGTGCTCTTGGAGCAGATATACCGTGCCTTCCGCATCCTTCG
>PWVH01000013.1 GCA_003563465.1 Coriobacteriaceae bacterium
GAGGAGCGATCCGTTCGATCTGCGAGTCGCCTCTGCTCGCAAGACCACCGCTCAGGTCGACACCTCGTCCGTAGAAAAGTGCTGCCAGGAGAATCATGAACCCTATCAGGGCCATACTCAGTCCCAGCAATCGCTGGAGCCTGGGCTTCCAACGCCGAACAATCGCCGTGATCTCGCGCTGGCTTGCTCCTCGGCTTCTTGCTTCGGCAATCTCCTTTTCACGTAGCTCCACCGAGCCGGTGAAGCCGTCCTCGGCAAGGCGCCGATAGCCTCCGATGGTCTTGATCTGCTCTTCGAAAGCGTCGACCTCTTCGGGCGTGGGCTTCCTGCCGTCACCAGCCTCTCGGCCACGATTCTCAGTCATGACCACTCCTTTCTCCGGCTTCCCCAGCGCGGCACGAAGACGCCCCGGAGCTGCCGGGTTCCCTCGGTGCCAGTATAGTCGAGCAGTCGCGCCGAGGGGCGCGGGTCCGATCCTGGTGCAAGCGCTCCCCAAGACCCGGGCGCCACTTCATGCGCGTCGTATCCCGAAACTTCTCGCCCGAATCATCCTTCTCCGAACGCGCTTTCTGCGATAATCGGGAACAAGGAGTATGCAGCGTGTCAGTAGCGCCGGCAGCCGTTCGAATGCCTGCAGGCGCGCGACGACGCATTCGTGGCATTCGTAGCCGTACTGTGTACGCCGTGACAGCGCAGACGCCAACCCAGGTACCACAGCGGAGCGGGGCGTCGAAGTTGGCAACGGGGTACGAAGGTACTTCCGCAGCAACGCGCAGCTCAAGCGCATCGTGACACGCGGATGCATGCCTGCGCACGGAAACGTGCGCCCCGCACTTTGATAATCGAAGACCGAGAGGAGAGGAGACGTCATGAAGAGGGGAGTCATTCTGTCCCTCTTCGTCGGGCTCGTTTTGTTGCTTGCTCTAGCGCCAAGTTCGGAATCAGGTATCGCTTATGCATCGCCGAGCGTGTCGCCCAACGGTCCACCCGCGAAAGCGAACGCCGTGGCGTTTCAGAAGGGGCCCGCTGACGGAGGACTGCCCGATGCCGTGACCGCAAACCCTGCCCTCAAAGGACGCGATTCTGGTACGAAACCGGCAGGGCCAAAGAAGCCGGATACGCCTAAGGGTCCCCCGAAGTCAGAGGAACAGCGGGCCGACAAGCCCTTGGAGCCCGAGCAGCCGGAAGAGCCTCGCAATGTCGAGGGCAACACCGAGAAACCGGCAGAGTCTGATAAGCCAAAGGAATCCGAGGAGCCGCGCCCGGCCTCTGAGAGCGAGGAGCCGGCGACTGCAACCACATACACATACACCACGGTGTCACTTCATGGCCCGCATGTGGGTGCGAGCAGCGAGACCTTCAGCAAGGGGCCGGACAACGGTGGACTGACCGACGCGTTCGTGTGGCACTTCGTCTTGAACGGGCTTGCCCCCGGCACGGCGCCCGCCCAGTTGATCGTCACCTTCCAGTACGCTGGCCAGCTGTCAGTCACAGGCATACCCGTCGGCAATGGATCGACGCAGCACTTCTACGTCGGAGTCCCGAGCCACGATGTGCTTTTGGGCGCTTATGCCGTGGTCGACAGCCCCAGCGCGATCAAGCTCGTGTTGAGTAACGTGTGTTGGAGCGAACTCCCTGAGCCCGAAGAGCCTGAGGAGCCCGAGGAGCCTGAAGAACCTGAGGAGCCCGAGGAGCCTGAGGAGCCCGAGGAGCCTGAGGAGCCCGAAGAGCCTGAGGAGCCCGAGGAGCCTGAGGAGCCGTTCCTTCCCTTCACCGAAGAGGAGATAGAGGAGCCTCGGGACGCTATCGCCGAGGACTACCTGCCCTACACGGGCGGCAACCGCGCCCTCCTGCTCACCGTTGCATGGTGGGCCGCGTTGATCGGACTCGGCTTGAGGCTGCGAGCACTCACCTATCCAGCGTGAAGACGCAGCCGTTCTCGTGAAAAAGAGCCGCCCGCAAAGGGCGGCTCTTTCGCGTTGAATCCGTATCTGGTGCGGGAGGTGCGGTGCGTCGTGGCTGCGACGAGAAGACGCTCAGACCCCGTATCCGTGTTCGGCGAGAACGTCGAGCACCTCATCATCACTTACCTGACCGAACGAGCGGTAGAACTGCCCGACGGCATAGAAGGCCTCTGGCTTCTCAAGGGCCACCAGCTCGTCAGCCAGATCCTCCATCGCTCGTGCCGTGCTTGCTGCAATCACCGGAACCGCGAGTATCAATCGCTCGACGCCCTGTGCTCGCACGTAGGCAAGCGCCGCCTTCGCGGTAAGCCCTGTGGCGATTCCATCGTCGATCACAATCGCCGTGGCTCCGCTGAGGTCGACCGGCTCCAGTCCTCCTCGGTAGAGCTCCAGGCGCCGCCGGACCTTGTCGCGCACGGAGCGGCCGAGGTGCTCCAGTTCGGCCGTGTCGTATCCTGCTCCAGGGTTGGCTGTGATACGCCCATCGGGGTCGACCGCTCCGATGGCATACTCGGGATTCTCCGGAGCGCCGATCTTGCTGGCTATCACCACGTCGAGGGGCAGGCCGAGCAATCGCGCGACCTCACCTCCTACGACAACCCCTCCACGGGGGATGCCGAGCACTACCGCTCGCTCGTCATCGGCGTAGCCGCCCAGCTCCTCGGCCAGACGTCGCCCGGCATCGTGCCTGTCGCGGAACATGCCTCACCCCGCCTCGTCTGAGAGCGCCTATAACGAACTTATGCCCGCACCGGCAAGATGCGACACCTCGCTCTCGGATGCAGCCCTGGCGCAACCTTTGGCGAACGCTTCTGACGAGTCCTTGCCGAGTGCACCCCGAGCGCCCGGGCCGCCTAGCGCTCCACCCGCGTCCAACGGCAGAGCCGTGCCTCGCCAACCTCGAGGAGCTCGTAGATGGCTACGCCGAGGAGAGCCATCCCAAGGATGCCAGCGAACATCGCGTCGTAGGCGAGGCGGCCCCAAGCGTCCACGATGTAGTAGCCAAGCCCGCTCGTGCCGCCGATCGACTCGGCAAGGAAGAGCACCGCTACCGCCGTGCCGGTCCCGATGCGCAGGGCCGTGAAGAGGTCGGGCAAGGCGGCCGGCACCACCACGTGGCGGAACACGTCTAGTCGCCCGGCCCCCAGCGAGCGCACGGAGAGCACCGATCCGGCGGGAATCGCCCGCGCGGCGTCGCGGGCCGTCACCAGCAGCTGGAAGAAGACGATCAGCGTGATCAGCACGATTTTGCTCGCATCACCGAGCCCGAGCAGCACCAGCAGAACCGGCAGGAAGACAACCTTGGGGATCGGGTAGGTCAGGAAGATCAGCGGCGCGGCCACCGAGTCCAACCTGGGCGCGCGGCCGATCAACAGCCCGAGCGGCACTGCTAGCACGAAGCCGAGTGCGGTTGCCGCGAGCACGCGCCATGCGCTGTACGCCAGGTGCGGTGCGAGGTCTGCCGCGAAACCTCGGGCAAACGCGGCGAGCGCGGGCACCGGACCCGGCAGCGCCGGGGAGTCTATCGCCATAGAGCCGAGTTGCCACACGCCCAGGAGCGCAAGCAAAGCGCCTGCGTAGCCCACGCTCTTGCCACGCCATCCCCTCACGAGCGTTCGCCCCCACCGACCCGGCCGGTGGCATGATCGACCAGCCCGCCGACCGCTCCCTCTTTCGCAAGCAGGTGACGTAGCTCTACGCAGCGTTCGTAGAACTCGGGCGTGTCTCGATACCCAGGCTCGCCCACGTGCGGATTGTCCACGATCGCCGCGACCTTGCCCGGACGCGGGGCCAGCACCACCACGCGCCTGCCGAGGAATACCGC
>PWVH01000139.1 GCA_003563465.1 Coriobacteriaceae bacterium
ATTATGCTCGACATCCCGAGGACGAATATGACCGCAAGCCCCATGAAGAAGGAGCCTTCCAGCTTAGTAGACACTGCAAGAGTGGCGCACAAACCGATCATCAGAACTGTGAGCGGGTTGTCGATGGCGATACCGCGCTTGAAAACCGCTACCCACTCCTTCACGGTGTTTCCCCCTGCCCGCTAGAAACTGCAAGCACTTCTGCATAGACGCGACCTGCGGCCATCACACCGTCGCGCACTGCCACCGAAGAGCGAGTGGCTCCCGCTATGGAATCGAAATCCTTTGCCGCCGAGTCGATGTCGGCGCCCTCCCAACCCGTGAACTGATCGATCCAACCGGGCTCCGTGGCGATCTTCGTCCCAAGTCCTGGTGTTTCCGTCATAGCGATGATACTGACACCCGTCACTATCCCTTCTCTATCCAATCCCACAACCATCTCGATAGGACCGGAGTATCCACGGGGTCCCACTCGGACCCCCCACCCGGCGGGAACGCCGTCGGGTCCCTCGGCACGATACACACTGTCCAAGGAGACCTCCCCAGCAGCTTCTCGTGATGCCTCGAGCAACCCCTCGTCGAGCTCGAAGGTCTCTGCGTCAGGCAGCACTACCTCCATAGCCACCCTCTCGGCAGCTTTCTCCTGCTCTATGATGCGGTCTCGAGTCATCGCGTACGTCGCAGTCAGAGCGGAAGCGGACACCATGCACGTCAGCAGTACCGTGACGACCATCCGCACAGGTGTCGAAGGAGCTCTATCCACGACGACTCACCCACCCGAAGGTCCTTGGAGCAAAACCTTTGTCGATAAGTGGCACCAGGCCGTTCATGAACAGGATTGCAAAGGTGGTCGACTCCGGCATGGGGCCGAAGAAACGTCCGACCACGTTGAAAAGTCCGCAGCCGCAGCCGAAGACCAGGCGGCCGGCACGTGTCATGGGCGAGGTGACGTAGTCGGTGGCCATGTAGAAAGCACCCAGGAGTACTCCACCCGCTAAGACATTGAAGATCGGATCGGAGCCGAACGCCCACGACAGGAGACCGACCGTGGTGATATAGCCGGCAGGAATCCGCCAATCGATGATTCCCTTCGCTATCAGCACGAACCCGCCGAGCAACAGAAGCGCCCCGGAGATCTCACCAAAGGAACCTTCCAGATTGCGGAGGAGCAGCGGCCGATAGTACTCGGCAAGGTCCACTCCGTAGGCCCCGTCTGCTGCACGGTCTGCTGCAGCAATCGCTAGACGTGTCGCCCCGGTGATAGCATCCAAATCACCCACTCCGGGTACGCTCAGAGCATTGAACCAGCCTCCTGGAAAGGGACGGACATCGGCCAGAACGCCCATCCACGATATCGAAAGGAAGGCACGGCCCACGAGGGCCGGGTTGAAGAGGTTCCACCCGAGTCCCCCGAAAAGCATCTTTGCTAGTCCGATCGCGACCACTCCTCCGATGACCGCCATCCACCAGGGGGTACGCGGCGGAAGAGCAAGAGCCAGAAGGAGTCCCGTAACAAGCGCGCTGCCGTCCCACAGCGTTTGAGCACGTCTAGCGATTCTGTTCCATATCCACTCGGTAGCTAGGGTCGAGCCGATACAAGACCCCAGCAGAACGATTGCGACCATCTTCATGTTCCAAACAGCCCAGATGGTCGCCGGCGTCAATGCGGCTACCACCCAAAGCATGATGTGCGTGACGTTCTCCTTCGCAGCAACATGTGGCGAAGAGGCGACCTGTAGCCGAGGTGACGAGCCCGCCGACGTCACAGATGGGACCCCCTCTCTAGCAAGACATGCTTTGCCTGCCGTATGAGCTGCACTAGAGGTCTACGCGTGGGGCACACATAGCTGCAACACCCGCACTCGATGCAGTCCAGCGCGTGATAACGTTCGCTTCCGTCCCAGTCCGAGCGATTGGCATAGATGCCGATTGCGAAGGGCTGAAGCATCATCGGACACGCATCCGAACAACGTCCGCATCGAATGCATGGCTGGTCGTTCATCACAGCAGGCGCTGTCTCTCCCTCCTCGAGAACGACCACGCCACTAGTGCCCTTAACAACGGGCACGTCCAGATCCGCCAGTGCCACGCCGGTCATCGGGCCACCGGCTATCACACGTCCGGGTTTGCCGACGATACCGCCCGCAGCCTTGATAAGAGCGGACACCGGTGTGCCTAGAAGCGTCAGGTAGTTGCCTGGGCGCGCAACGTTCCCGGTGACGGTGACCACGCGTTCGACAAGCGGCTTCCCTTTGTCCAGAGCATCAGCTACCGCAACAGCGGTAGAGACGTTGTGAACGAGAGCTCCTGCAGCCGCAGGTAGCTCGCCATGAGCAACCTCTTTACCGAGCACGGCCCAGATCAGTTGTTTTTCGGCGCCTTGCGGATATCTCGTAGGGAGTATCAACAGTTCTACGTCTGAGCCGAGGTGCGGTCGAAGCGCCTCGGCAGCCTCAGGCTTGTTGTCCTCCACCCCGATGACCAGACCTTGCGCCCCGACAATTCGACGAATCGCATGGCCGCCGGCTACGACCCGCTCCGGTTGTTCGACCATCACGCGATGATCGCACGTCAGATAGGGCTCGCATTCGCAGCCATTCAAGATGACAGTTCCCACCGGCTTGTCCCGAGGCGGAATAAGCTTCACCGAAGTCGGAAACGCCGCACCACCTAGGCCCACGACTCCTGCCAGACGAACGACGTCAACCTCGGCATCGGCGGTGATTCGTTCATGCTCCCGGACATCCTGGTCTGGCTCTGGGGCTATCCTGACTGCATTCACCCGCGTACCCGAGATGCTCAACACCTCTACTATCTCGGATACCTCACCCTCCACCGGGCTGTGCACGGGCGCGCTGACAAACGCATCGACATCCCCGACCACCTGGCCGCGCCGAACATGGTCACCTTTCTCGACGGTCGGCAGGCAGGGTGCGCCGAGATGCTGGGACATCGGCAGGGTGAGTATCTCCGGAAGTGGAGCTCTCGATGTCGGCAGGTCTCTGGTAGCGCTCTTGCGATCAGGCGGATGGATGCCGCCTTTGAAAGTACGTACAGGCAATCCGCTATCTCCCCGTCAGCTCTTCTTCGGCGATTACGAACCGTGCTTCGCTTCTCTGCCACCCACCCTACTTGCCGGATTCGGATCTGAGAACAGGGCCGCACGAACTCCGGCTTGAGCCGGGGCATCCCAGCAACTCCAGCGGTCATTTGCCGAAGAAGATCTCGATCTCCCGCTTGGCGGACTGCTCGGAATCCGACCCGTGAACCACGTTGGCATCCAACGTCAAGCCAAGATCGCCACGAATAGTGCCTGGGGCAGCTTCGCGGGGATCGGTAGCCCCCATCAGCTTGCGGCATACCATGACCGCATCGGGTCCCGAGACAATCATCTTCAGAACGGGTCCCGAGGTGATGTATTCGATCAAGCCGTCGTAGAAAGACTTTCCGACGTGCTCGGCATAGTTCGCCTCAGCTTGGGCGCGTTCGACGAAGCCGAACTCCATGCGCTCGATCTTTAGACCTGTGGCCTCGAAACGCGATACGACCTCTCCGATCAGACCACGCTTCACAGCATCCGGCTTGACCATCACGTAGGTGCTCTGATCCAACTCTCGTCCTTCCGTTTCGACGGAGCCGCTCGATATCAGTTCAGAGTCGTTGGCATGGCAGTATGGCCTAAGAGCCTCCGCCCGTCGACCTCCAGTCGTTCTCCACGCCAGTCACTTTCCATCCCACACCCTCGCGATGCAAGATGATCTCGTAATCAAGCGGAGCGCCGCTATCCGGAGTGACGGTGACCGCTACCCTCGACGTGCGCGGTGAACGATCCACCTCGTCTATCACGAAATCGCTCGCAGGAGGAAGCTTAGCCATCTCCTTGTCGATATCGGCGGCAGGCACGGCCACCCAGTAGCCCTCGACCGCGCGACCTTCGGAGCGCGCCTCAAGCATGCCCTCCACCGTCATCCTCTGGGTGGGATAGCCGATTCCCATCGCGAACACGCCGATGAGGACACCTGCCAGGACTACGATGCCCGCACAGACGATACCGACTGTGACCCAAGGGCTCCTGTGTGCGTCGCGTCCAGCTCGTCTCGCCTTTCGCGCTTCCTTGTCAAGCCTACGCATCTCCGCCTCGGTCATGCTGAAGAAGGCACTCACGTCATCGTCTTCTTCAACGGAGTCGGCGTCTTCCGCCCGTGCGGTATCAGTCACGACGGGCTTGTCCTCAAGGCCTTCAGCGGAATCGGTGTCTGTGTCGACACAGGGTGGCATCTCACCTGTGCTCCAACCCTCGACGGTCACCCTCTCGCCCGGAGCCTGCAACGCCTCCTTACTCGCATCGAATGCCTCCCGGGCAGGTTCGGAGAGCTCGTGCCCATGGGCCTCCGTCGCTTTCTCGAAGGACTTCACGGCGTCCTTGTGACAATCGATGTAGTGATAGGCCATGCCCAGATTCGCTAGCGCCCGTCCTCTTCCCGTGTAGTTATCAAAGCCGAGTGCCGCGCGATACGCTTCGACCGCATCGGTTGGGCGATCCATCGCCATGAAGCAAAGCCCGAGGTTGTTCAGGGCCTTGCCAGGATCGGGATTATCGGCATCCAGCGCGGCTTGCCGATAGGCCATCGCCGCCTCTTCGAGCTTGCCCATCTCGAGTAAGGCGCCAGCCTTCCCTTGAAGCGCCCTATAGTGCCCCTCGTAATCCGGCTGGTCCAGAGCCGCATCGTAGGCGTGAACCGCTTCGGCGTATTCCCCTAGGGCGACATGGGCGGCACCCAGATTCGCATAGACAGCACCCTGCCTATCGTAGGGGTCGTCGCTCAGTGCACGCCGATACACAGTGACCGCGTCGGAGTACCGACGGAGACGGACAAGACAGTTGCCGGCCATATGGTAGGCGGCTCCGCTGCCTTCCCCTCTACCGGCGGCTGCAAGGAAGTGCTTAGATGCGGCACGGTAGTCCTTGGCCTCGTAGGCGTTACGGCCTTCCTCGAACCGGGCCTGATCCACTTCTTCCTCCGCCTATTCCGGGCGCTCTATCCGTACGGAATCCATGATATCCCCGACCTCTGTCGAATGGACGACGTCGAGACCATCGACAACCTGGCCGAAGACTGTGTAGTTACCGTCCAGAAAAGGCTGGGGACCCAAGCATATGTAGAACTGGGAACCCGCTGAATCCGGATCCGCAGAACGGGCCATCGCTACGGTTCCGTCTAGGTGCTGACGGTCATTGAACTCGGCACGTAGTCTGTATCCGGGATTGCCGGTACCGACCATAGAGTCATCGGTCTTGGATAGAGGATCGCCGCCCTGTATCACGAAACCGGGTTCCACTCGATGGAACTTCGTGCCATCGTAGAAACCCGCATCGGCCAGCTCGATGAAGGCCGCCACCGTGTTCGGTGCGTCCGCCACATAGAACTCGAACCTGATCTCGCCCTTCGGTGTTTTGATGACCGCCATCTCGTTACCTGTCGGCTCGTACTCTGCAGTGTACAAGTCATCCTCCTCCGGTAAGTCAGACACCGGCTCGTCGGTGTCCAGCGATGCGCTCTCGGTCGCTTCCTCGATGCCGATGTCCTCGACCCCGCCGTCGCAAGCCGACAGAGCGGTCACTGCAGCAGTGAAAGCAGCTGCTAGCATGAAAAGTATCACTACCTTGTGATTCGTCTGCATCTTCGTCCGTATCCTTCGGGTACGTGTCGAGGCATACCGGCTCCTGGGTCAGACCCGGGCACAATGTGTCATTCTACCAGTGTGGCCAGAACGGCATAAAGGAGTATCCTGTCGCAAAGAGTCCGCACCGCGCGAAAGCGTGGTTCCCATACCAGGATTCTCGTTCCGCGACGCTAGTAATCAAGGAGGAGATGTACTTGGGAGCGCCAACCACGGATCAGGTCCGCAACATAGCACTTGTCGGTCATGGTGGATCTGGCAAGACATCTTTGGCTGAGGCGATGCTATACCTGACAGGTGTCACACACCGTCTCGGCAGTGTAGACGAAGAGCACTCGACACTCGATAACGATCCGGAGGAAATCCGGCGTAAGAACTCGATCAACCTGGCTCTGGCTCCCGTCAACCACAAGGGCGTCAAGGTCAACGTCATCGACACTCCAGGCTACGCGGATTTCTTAGGCGACGCTATAGCAGGAATGACTGCAGCCGAGATGGCTCTCTTCGTCGTAGACGCCGTTTCCGGACCCCAGGTTCAGACAGAGCGTCTTTGGAAGATTGCACAAGAAATGGGCATCGCCCGGGCACTGCTCATCAATCGCCTAGATAAGGAGCATGCGAACTTCGATGCTGCGATGAGCGCGCTCGAGGAACGTTTCGGTCATCGCGTCGGTGCTGTGCAGATCCCCGTTGGCGCCGAAGCCGACTTCAAAGGGGTCATCGACGTCATCCGCATGAAAGCCTACTACCACACTGACGGTGAAGAAGAGGTCAAGGAGATACCGGACGAATTCAAGGAAGCTGCAGAGGCGGACCGCGACAAGCTAACCGAACTCGTTGCCGAAGCAGACGACGCCCTGATGGAGAAGTACCTTCTCGAGGGCGAGCCGCTTACTCAAGATGAGCTGGAGACTCTCTTGGACAAGGCGATATCGCAGGGTATCTTCATCCCGGTCTTCGTCGCCTCAGCAGTACTGCTCCAAGGCGTCGAGGATCTTCTCGACGAGATAGTCTCCTTCTTCCCGCCGCCCACAGCACACAAGCCCATCCCCGCTGCCGATGGCGGTGCATACGAGATCACCACTGACGGGCCGACTGCCGCTTTCGTGTTCAAGACGGTCTCCGACCCCTACATCGGACGACTGAACTACGTCAAGGTGGTCTCCGGCACCCTGGAACCTGGCATGGAGCTCGTCAACTCTCGTACAGGCAAGAAAGAGCGGATCGGTCACGTCTACCAAGTCGTGGGGAAGGACGCGACCGATATCAAGACGGTGCCCGCAGGCGACATAGCAGTGTTGCCCAAGCTATCCGACACAGTGACGGGCGACACGCTCTCGGCCGACCCCTCGATCGTCTTCGCGCCACTTCCGTTACCCGAACCGCTCTACCCCGTCGCTATCCAAGCCCGGACGAAAGCCGATGAAGACAAGCTCGGAACCGCACTCAACCGACTGGTCGACGAGGAACCGACGCTGCATCTCAATCGAAACGAGGAGACGCGCCAGACTGTCGTCTCGGGACTAGGCGATGTCCAGATAGACATAGCACTCGCACGCTTGCGAGACCGCTACAACGTGGAAGCCGAAACACTAGATCTCCGAATCCCCTATCGCGAGACCATCCGCAAGACTGCGTCAGCCCAGGGCCGTCACAAGAAGCAGACAGGCGGCTCGGGTCAGTTCGGTGACTGCTCGCTTCGTCTCGAACCGAATCCCGGCAAGGGTTACGAGTTCATCGATGAAATCGTAGGTGGTCGAATACCTCGTCAATTCATTCCGGCAGTCGACAAGGGTATCCAGGAGACGATGGCTCAAGGTGTTATCGCCGGCTATCCCGTCGTGGATGTCAAAGTCGCGGTCTACGACGGAAGCTACCACTCGGTCGACAGTTCTGAGATAGCCTTCAAGAACGCTGCTCGCATCGCTTTTCGTGCAGCAGCCGAGAAGGCCAATCCCGTGCTCCTCGAGCCCATCGCCACCCTCGAAATCGAAGTCCCCGACGAGTATGCCGGTGCGGTGATGGGCGATATCAGCTCGATACGGGGCCGAATTCTAGGCATGGACTCACCGGAGGCAGGTGTGCAGCAGATCACTGCGAAGGTTCCCTATGCAGAGGTAATACACTACTCTCCGCATCTGCGCTCGATCACCAGCGGCACCGGAACCTATTCCATCCAGGTAGACGAGTATGCCGAGGTGCCACACGATTTGGCCAAGAGAGTCATCGAGCAGGCACAAGCCGAAAAGGAGCAGTAGGCTATGGCGCCCTCGACAGGATTCGAACCTGTGGCCTTCTGCTCCGGAGGCAGACGCTCTATCCACTGAGCTACGAGGGCGGCGTGCAGAGGTCAGGCGCACCGCACTCTATCACAGAGCAGAGACCGTCACCAGGGTGCCCGGAGGGGGCAACTGGCACACGAGCAGTTGGAGGCGTTCGATGCTCGGCAAGGCTCTAGTCATAGTCAATCCTGCCGCAAGACACGGTGTGACGGGCACGCTCGTGCCCTTGGTCGAGGGCTTGCTTCAGGGGCACGCCGATTACCAGCTCGTCGTCACAGAATATGCTGGGCACGCCACCGAGATCGCACGAGAAGCAGAGGAATTCGATACTGTCGTTGCCGTCGGAGGAGACGGAACCGTTCATGAAGTCCTGAACGGTATCATGGCGATATCCGACGCGCGGCGACCTGCTATCGCCCTACTCCCGACCGGGTCCGGCAACGATTACCGACGTACCCTCGGCCTATCCAACAATCTCTCTACAGCCGCCCGACAGATAATCGGCGGTAGACGCAAGCGCATGGACCTGGGGGTTGTCAACGAAACCTACTTTGCGAACTCGGTGGCCATAGGATTGGACGCACGTGTGACCGCTAAAGCAGTGGAACTCAAGACGACCACAGGGTGGTCAGGCATCATGCTTTATATGCGTGCGCTCTTGATCATCCTTTTCCAGTAGTTCTACTCTCATCCGATGAGACTCTCGTTCAACGGAGGCGGCGCAAGCAAGCGCGACTTGCTCCTTGTGGCCGTCACCAACGGACCTACATATGGTGGGGGTTTCAAGATTACACCAGGTGCGATGGGCGACGATGGCGAACTCGACGTCTGCATCATCGAGCGAGTCAGTCTTGCAGGGGCTTTATGGAGACTTCCCTTCGTAGTGTGCGGACGCCACTCCTGGATGGCACCGGTCACTCTCGAGCGGCATCGCTCGGTACTCGTTGAGTCCGACACGCCGATCGAAGGTCAGATCGACGGCGAAGTCACCCTGGCTACCGTCTATGCCATCTCGATCATCCCCCATGGAATCGAAGTCATTGTCCCGGGGAGGTCGTAGACCGTTGCGCATGTCGCTATTCGAACTTGTCGAGCAAGTCGGACTCGACCGGCTGCCTTCTCTCTTGTGGCCGATCGCGCTGATGTTTTTGGCGGCCTATCTCATAGGCTCGATACCCTTCGCATATATCATCGTCCGCGCTGTTGCAGGAGAAGACATCACCGAACACGGCACAGGCAACGTCGGAGCCATGAACGTCCGGCGTACCACCGGATCCTGGATGTGGTTCACCATTGCGATGGTAGCCGACGCATCCAAGGGCTTTCTGCCGACCCTTGCAGCGGGAACTCTGCCGCTCATGTTCATAGACCCCACGCTCACCGCAGGTGGAGCACTCTGGAGCACGCGCGCAGCGCCTATCGTTGCCGCTTCTGCTCTTGGCCCGCAGGCTGTGGTGCTGGGTGCCGTAGTAGGCCACAACTACTCAATCTGGCTCACGCTTGCCAAGAGACGGCTACTCGGGGGGAAAGGGCTTGCGACGGGAGGAGGGGCGCTTCTCGCATACGACTGGCGGTACTTTCTCCTTGTCCTCGTGGTCGGCCTCGCCGTCATAGCTCTGACTCGCTATATGATGGCCGGTCAGGTCGCCGCCACGCTCGCTCTTCCGATATACGCCATCGCCACCCGGGCGCCTGATCTGCTCTTCGTCATCTGTCTCGGCGCGCTCGTCTACTTGCGCCACCATCGTCGCTTCGTCGGTCTCCTCAAGGGAGAGGAACCTCGGCTCTACGTCGAAGACCGTATGGGTCCCAGGGGCTGAACATGCTCTGAAGAACGTGAGGGCCGGCTCTAAGACCGACCCTCACGAGCCACATTACTTGCTCAACCTACATCGAGATCGCTTCGGTTGGGCATTCATCAACGCAGATGCCACATTCGGTGCAATCATCCGGTCGTGTCAAGACGGCAACGTCTTCAAGGTCGTAGCAGCTCTGCGGACATTCGTCCACACAGATGCCGCAGGCCGTGCACAGGTTCGAATCGACAACGGGTAGGGCCATGGCCGTTCCTTTCTCTGAAACTGATTGTGGACCCGAAAGGGTGGCGAACATGATATCACGCATACTGTGTTCCAGATTCACCACACCTTGTCGGCGACTTCAGCGGGACTCCAGAAGCAGAACGGGTACGTGCGATCGGTCAATACCTCGCTTTCGGCACGTTTTGACTCTAGCAGCTCCTTCCGCTCCACAAGCTCTCCTGCAAGCGGTTCCAGAATCTCGGAAAGCTGGACGTTCACCGAGCGTATTCTTTCACCCAGAGCCTTCTTGTCTGCCTCCGGCGCTTCCATGGCTTCGATCAGCCTTCGTTTCTCCTCGGCCAAAGACAATGCCCTCCGACGCTCTGACGAAGAGTCGAACTCCACCTCTCCGAGCGCCTCGTCGGGATTGTGCTTCAACCGGCGCAGCCGTCGATCGATCGATGCTAGCTCCTCGTCGTTGACAACCTGAGCGCCTAACGGGAGATGCATCGTAAGGGTAGCCACAACGAAGGGCGGCAGGCTCACCCCCCACCATCTCTCGACTATCGCATCCGTCACATCTTCGTATCGCTCTCCGCCCACGCCATGAATGAACAGGTCGGCAAGGAAAGTGCGTGCGAAGAGCGTGAGTGTCAGGGCACGAGGAGCAAGGACTACGCTTGTGTTCATGAGCGCAGCGGTTGCTTCTTCTGGTCGTGTACACGACAAGACGACGGACCCGTCCGAACCCAGCAGTTCCAAGCCCTCGGTCACCGGCTTCACGCGAGCGGGACTCCTGTTTTTCCCATCCAACAACCAGAACGGCACCTCGACTGAATCCCCAGAGGTATCCAGGTCTGGAAAGGGATGTGCCGCCGAGCGCTTTCCGCGTGCACGCCGATGTTCTGCTAGCTCTTCATTATGGATACGTGCGAACCGCTCAGCATTCAGAAGGATATCCGACGCGAACCGTATGAACGGCTCCGTTTTCGCGGCCACAGTCACGGGCAGTTCGAGATAGTCGGTCAACTCTCCTTCGAAACGTCTTCGTGCTCCAGTGAGTAGTTCGGCAAGGTTCGAACCTATCGACGCAGCTTCGCGCAACGAGTCGCAGAACCTAGCGAAATGCTTCCCTACCGAAGGAGCCGGCAGCAAGGCGAGTGCCCGTGAGGTCGCTTCGCAAAAAGCCTCGATATCAGTTGCCGAGGGTACCTCAGCACAAGCGAAGCAAGTGTCCGCCAAGCCGACTGAGAGGTCTTGGCGGCAGCGCCTGACTTCCGGACCCAGACATGGGAAGGTAACGCCGATCGAATCGAACGTGTCAGTGTCGACGACCAGATCCAACCCTGTCGCACCGATCTCGTTACAAAGACGCTGAAGGAGGAACTGCTTGGCCCATGCGCCGGTGTGGTAGAGGTCAGGCTGATGACCCGTTACAGCTACTCGATCCGGCTCTTCCGGTGCTTTCTTCGCATGCAAGCCGAGGCGTGCGTTCGTTGCCGCCGCCTCGGCGATCAGTATGCGGCGCACAGTCCTTCGCAGACTGCGTATGGGCATGCCCCCGACCTCGAAATCCCACGAATCGCAGATACCAGCATTCGCACTCGCTATTCCAGGCCATTCTTCGAAGGGCGGTCGTAACAAGACCTCTCCGTGACCGGTTGGAACCCGGGAACGAGACTTCACCATCCGACACCGGCCTCTCAGACAAGCGAGCCTACTGAACGGATTCCAAGCGTCTCCTCGGCGAAGAACGGCTCACCCGCCCCAGTGCCGATTAGGTCGCCCCAACTTCGCGCAAGCGTATCTATCCTCTCGATGAAATCCTCGTTAGCCGGATTCGAGACGAACTGCGAGCGGTATGCCGACAATGCCGCAATCTTGTCATGAAGATCCTCGGTGGCATCGACCACGAACGACGGCTCGTGCACCGTACGGAGGTGGATGGCCATGTAGTGATATAGCCGCGCCGGGTAGTGAGGCTCTCCGGCCATCTCGGTCTTGGTGAATTTCGCCCAGAAGCGCGCTGCTCTTACAATCGTCGACGCGGACACGTGATCGGGATGGGCGTCGGTCGGATACGGTCCGAACACGATTCTGGGCCTCAGCCTCCTGAACGCCTCGGCAAGTAAGCTTCGCGCTTCAACGGTGTCGAACAGCGAACGATTCGGCAGGGTCAGCGTGGCACGTTCCGCCACACCGAGAATGCGTGCCGCCTCTGCCGCCTCGACCAGTCGCATCTCGTGGGACCCTGCAGGTGTGGGCTCTCCGTCGGTCAGATCTACTATCGCCACTGTCAGCCCCTGCCGAACCATACCGGCTATCGTAGCGCCCATCCCTATCTCAACGTCATCCGGGTGAGCCCCGACGCATACGACGTCAACCATGGTCCTCGTTCCCTTCACTCTCGATTAGCAGTGCTATGCCACAAGGCCTTGTCCCACACCCGCATGTAGTAAGCGAACCGACGTTCCGGGTCATCGAGTTCGCCGCCGAAGAACCGCTGGTGATCGCAGTAGATTCGCTCCACGGCCATCTCTCGCACTGATAGCCCTGCCTTGTACGCCTTCGCCCACATCTCGACGGGCATAGCATATCCAGGTTCTGTCAGATCTATCGAATCAATCGCGGAAGCCCGATAGGCTTTGAACCCGCAGAATGCATCCGTCAGCTGCCATCCAGTCACCGCGTTTATTACCCTGGTAACCCGAGCATTGATCTCCCTGCGCTCTTCGGGAGCAACGACTCCGACACTTGCGCTATCGGGCAGGTACCGGCTCCCCGAAACTATGTCCCAACCTTCGTCGAGTGCAGCAAGGAACTGCGGGATGTGAGCTGGCTCATGCTGTCCATCGCAATCCATCGTGACCACGCGCTTCGCGCCCCTCGCACGCGCTACAGAGAATCCCTCCTCTAATGCCCTGCCGTATCCGAGATTGACCGGATGAGTAATCACGCTGACGTCACCGCGTTCGGAGAGCACCCGAACGGTATCGTCGGTCGAACCGTCGTCCACGACAAGAACGTCATCCGCGAAGTAGACGCGTACGGCATCGAGAACGTGCCCGACAGTACCACCCTCGTTGTAGACTGGGAGTAGCACAACATCAGACACGACTGCGTCCTTCCAGTGAGCCTGCGGTCACCCTTCTTGTACGGCAGGCTGCTCGGCCTCGATGACGCGAAAACTCGTGCTGACACGTACATCGTCTCCCAGCATCCACCCCACCGCGCAGTACTTCTCTTCGGAAAGCTGAATGGAACGGCGCACTGCTTCTTCGGACACGCCGAAGCCGGTGACGACGTACTCGAGCTCGATCTGAGTGTATATCTTCGGGTAATCATCTTCGCGACGGGTGCCGCGAGCATGAATCTCGATGCCACGAACGTCTTGCCGCTTCTTCTCGAGTATGGATATCACGTCCATCCCCGTGCATCCGGCGATCGCGTAGAGAACCAACTCGACGGGCCGAATACCACTGCCTTCGCCCCTATAGTCCGCCGGGGAGTCCATCACCAGACTCTGTCCGGCCTCATTCCATCCGACGAACTGCCTGTTCCGGTTCCAGCGCACGCTGACAAGATCCATGAACTTTCCTCCTGTCCGCGAGAAGTGAACTCCTCTGAGTCTTACTTTTACCCGACTCAGATCTTTCGCCCAACCGCCTCGGCAAGCTCTCTTGGATTCTGGGCTTTGCTGACGGCTTCTTCGAACGAGATGCGCCCTGCTTGCAAGAGCGTCCTGAGATGCTGGTCGAGCGTCTGCATGCCGAGAGATGCGCCACCTTGGATGATCGTCGGCATCTGGTGCGTCTTGCCTTCACGGATCAAGTTCGAAATCGCAGGTATGCCCAGCATGATCTCCATAGCAAGAACGCGGCTCCTTCCGTCGGTACTTCGCAGGAGTACCTGAGACAGGACGCCTTCGAGAGTGCCCGACAACTGCATGCGCACCTGCTGTTGCTGGTGTGGCGGGAACACGTCGATGATACGGTCGA
>PWVH01000077.1 GCA_003563465.1 Coriobacteriaceae bacterium
GAGGACTGCTGAAGCGTACTCAGAACCTCTATAGCACGAGGTCAGGAAGGACTGAGGCGCGTCTGTGTGCTCAGACGATCCACACGAGGTAGGCGGCAAGCCCGACGAGTGCCGCGCCGCCTCCTCGCGACATCCAGACAGTGGCGCGAGAAAAACCCTTCATACCTGCGACGACACCGGAGAAGAGCGCCACCAGAAGTAGCGGCATGCCCTTGCCGATCCCGTAGACGAACAGCAGCCCTGCGCCGGTGGGGATGTCCCCTGTGGCAGCGGCTAGCGTGGCGATGACCGCCAGCACGGGCGTCGAACAAGGAGTGGCAACGAGTCCGAAGACGAGTCCGAACGCGAACGCGCCGTGATAGCCCTTGGCATCGGGCCTGCGGGACACGAAGCGGTTTAGTCCGGACATGTCCAGCTGGATGACGCCAAGGAGCTGCAGCCCCATCACCAGACAGATCGCCGCGACTATCCAATACGCCCAGCGGCCCACGAGCACAGCGTGTCCGAGACCCGCCGCAAGAGCCCCGATCGCCGCAGACGTGGTGGCGAGACCGAAGACGAACACGAGCGTGATCGCTAGCGAGCGCGCCGTGACCGAACGGGTAGAGCCCACCGTGACCGAACGTGTGTCATCGCCCTCGCCTCTCGAGATGCTTCGGGTCAGGTAGCCGAAGATCGCGGGGATCATGGGCAGCACGCAAGGCCCGAAGCCGGCGATCAAACCTCCCAACAGGGCGATTCCGAAGGACAGCGCCGTGAGGTCTGCAGCTTGCGTGCCGAGCGCCTCGGCAAGGGATTCGAGCATCTCTCAGCGGCTCCTCAGCCCTCGGAATCCTCGGTCGCCGCTTCGGCTCCGAACGAACTTAGAAGCGAGTCTAAGCGCTCGCGCATCTGCGGATCGCTCAAGACGCCGGTGTGCTGGTCGGCCGCGGTGCCGTCGGGCGCAAGGAAGAACGACGTGGGGATGTACTGGAACTGGAAGAGAGAGAACAGGGGCCGCGATCTCGGATCGTCGGTGCTCACGGCGACGAAGGTGATGCTGTCGGCGTAGTCAGGAAGCACCTCGACGGCTACGCGCCCTATCTCGACACACGGCGCGCAGGTCCTGGAGAAGAAGAGGACGTATATCGGGCGGCCAGACTCGAGGGCTTCTTCGTAAGCGAGCACGGGGTCGCCTGCCGAGGGATCGTCTGCCGCTGCCACATCCTGACCCAGAAGTATCGCGTCAGCATCCGAGCCGATCCCGCCAGTCGAACGGATGGCTATGATGACCGAGAAGAGAACGAGGATCGCCGCAATGACGACCAGCTTGGCCCGGGCGCTCAACGCTCCGGGCGGCCGAGGCACCGGTTCTGCAGCGGTCTCGCCGGTCGACGTCTTGTCTTGCGTCACGTCTTCTCTCCCTTATCTCCCTTATGGGCTCCCCGCACTAATAGATACTATCTAGCACCCAGCTTACGCTCTGCTACGCGCTGCCCGAGGGGATGCTCCCGTGCTACGCGCTATCCGAGGCGATGCTCCTCTCCTACGCGCCGTCCGAAAGGATGCTCTCTATCTCCTCGGCCTTTGGGACCCTGCCTGCCACCTTCACCTGCTCGTCGACCACGAGCGCCGGTGTGCTCATCACACCCAACTCCACTATCTCGCCGAAGTCGGTGACTTTGACGATATCGGCCTCGATGCCCAGCTTAGCTACCGCGTCGCGAACCGCCTCTTCGAGGCGTGCGCAGTTCGCGCAACCGGAACCCAGTATCTTGACGACCATCCCAGATCTCCTCCTGCTCCAAACCCTACAGCCGACGCAGCTCTTCAACGATCTTGGCGAGTCCCTCGCGCTGAAGCGAATAGTATACCCACTGCCCCTCCTTGCGAGAGCGCACCAAACCTGCTTTGCAAAGAAGCGTCATGTGGTGCGATATCGTCGATGCCGCCAGGCCCAGGCGCTCGGCCATCTTGCACGCACAGACCTCGGTCGGCTCGCAGCACGTCTTGGCGCTCCTGCCGTCCTCCTCGCCGAGGATGCGTAGTATCTCGCGCCTCTGTGCCGAGGCCAGCGCCTTGAATGCCTCGTCCAGGCGAACGCGCCGTCCAGAGCCGGCGATCGTCTCAGTCATCATTCACCCCGTTCACCAGATCAAACCGAACACCCAGCTGCCGAGCGTCGCGTACACCACCACTATGCCGACATAGACCGCTGTCTTGCCGGTCCCAAGCACTTTCCGGATGACCAGCATGTTGGGAAGACTCAGTGAAGGACCTGCCAGCAGAAGTGCCAGCGCGGGACCATCGGCCATCCCCTTGGAAATGAGAGCCTGCAAGATAGGCACCTCAGTCAGAGTCGAGAAGTACATGAACGCACCGAAGACCGCAGCCACCATGTTGCCGGCAAGCGAGTTCTCCCCCACCAGCGAGATCACGAGCCGGTCGGGAATGAACGGCATCACGAATCCGGCGATGAAGACTCCGATGAACAGCAGGGGCAGCAGTGTCTTGGTAAAGACCCACGTCTCTTCGAGCCACTGGCGCACGGTCTCGCGGTGCAGACCGAAGATCGCGATGCCGGCGACGACCGCCACGAGCGCCAACATCAGCCCGTAGCGGATCAGTGGATCGACGGCCAGGCCGTTGACCACGAGGACGCCCACCATCGCTGCGAAGAACGGCACCAGGAACCTCTTGCCGGTCTCGACCTGATCGTACTCCTCGACGAACAGGCCCCCGTCCTCGGGTCTTTCCCTGAAGATCGCCTGCATAGTAAGACCGACCAGCACCGACAAAGACACCGCAGCCACGATACGGCCGACACCGATCTTCACACCGAGCACCGATACGGTCAGGAACATGGCGGCGACGTTGATGGCCGGTCCGGAGAAAAGGAACGTCGAGGCCGGCCCAAGGCCCGCGCCGCGCTTGCGGATCCCGGCGAACAGCGGAAGGATCGTGCAGGAACAGACCGCCAGTATCGCTCCGGAAACGGCCGCCAACGAGTACGACACCGCCCTGTGGGCCTGGCTCCCCAGATAGCGCATCACGATATCCTTGCGCACGAAGACCGCTATCGCTCCGGCTATGAAGAATGCCGGCACCAGGCAGGTCAGCACGTGCTCGCGGGCGTACTCGTTGAGAAGGGACACGGCCGACAGTATCGCTCCGGTGAACAGAGCGGAATCCACAGGCATGAAGTAGAGCACGGCGAAGACCCCGACCACGAGGGCCACGGCTTTCCATTCGGTTCTTATGCTCAACCCGTCCAATCGCTCAACCCGTCCAACCTTGGATTCCTTGGCACCTGGATCCACGAACGTCGCCCCGGTGCAAGAAGCTTCAGCATACTTCGATAGGTATCGAAGTTCGACACTTGTCGAAGTATATGGGCTGAGGGCTGAGTGGGCAAGTAGGCAGGGTGTTCAGGAAGCCCTCGCCGAACTCATCCGATTCCCGCTTCAGCGATGATGCGCTCCACGGCACCGTCCACCCCGAGCGGCATCACGTGCACGCCGTCGGCCAGGGTATGTAGCTCGCGAGCTTGCTCGATGGCGAGCACGATCGATTCCTCGAGAGGGTCGTCTGCTTTCTCGATTCGGGCGGCTATCGCCTCGGGAATCATCAACCCGGCGAGGCGCTCGTTCACGAACCGCACGACTCTTGGACTCTTCAGCAGCAGTATTCCCGCGATGAGCTTAACGCCAGAGGGCCGCAATTCCTCGGCGGCGCGGGCGAACTTGTCGAGATCGAACACGGCCTGCGTCTGAAAGAACATCGCACCC
>PWVH01000142.1 GCA_003563465.1 Coriobacteriaceae bacterium
ATCTCGTCCCGGGCGACATCGTCCTTCTCGAGGCCGGCAGACTCGTGCCGGCAGACATGCGCGTAATCGAGAGCGCACAGCTACGCGTAGCCGAGGCGGCACTGACGGGTGAGTCAGAGGCTGTCGAGAAGCGTGTAGATCCGGTGCAGCGCGAAGACGCCCCTTTAGGCGATCGACTGTCCATGGCGTATCGTGGCACCCAGGTGGTGCACGGCCGTGGCGAGGGCGTTGTGGCCGAGACGGGAATCGCGACCGAACTCGGTCTTATCGCCGGGCTTATCGCAGGGACAGCCCGCGGTAAGACACCTTTGCAGAAGCGGCTCGCCGGCTTCGGCCGCGTCCTCGGACTGGCGGCTCTAGGCCTATGCGCGATCGTCTTCGTAGTAGGCATCATCCGCGGCGAGGACATGCTGTTGATGTTCCTCACTGCGGTCAGTCTCGCCGTCGCCGCCGTGCCTGAGGCGTTGCCGGCCGTCGCCACGATCACTCTCGCACTGGGCGCCAGGCGCATGGTCCGGACCAATGCGCTCGTGCGCCGTCTGCCTGCGGTAGAGACCCTCGGTTCGGTTACCTACATCTGCACGGACAAGACCGGTACTTTGACGCTCAACCGCATGCGCGCCGAGCGGTTCATGGCCAACGACGCTGTCGTGGCCGATCCTGGCGAGACCTCCGGCCGGGCCTGGGAGGTCTTCTGGCGCGGCATGGCTCTTTGCAGCGATGCCATAGCGAGCAGTGACGGCGAGGTGGCGGGCGACCCCACCGAGACCGCTTTGTACGCCGCCGCGGCAGATGCGGGCGCCGTGCGTGAAGAGGTGGAGCCTGTCTGGCCTCGCGTCGCCGAGCTGCCTTTCGATTCGGAGCGCAAGCTCATGACCACCTTCCATCGCAATCCTGGCGGCGGATTCGCATCGTTTACGAAGGGTGCCGCCGAGGCAGTTCTTTCCCTCTCCCGTGACCGGCTGTCCACCTCCGGAGTCACAGCGCTCGATGCCGAGGATATCGCTGCCGACATAGATGAGATCTCCGGAGACGGCCTGCGTGTGCTGGGCTACGGCGTTCGGCATTTTGATGAACTTCCCTCGGATTTGGCCTCGGCCGAACAAGGATTGACCTTCGTCGGGCTGGTGGGATTGTTGGACCCGCCCCGCCCCGAGGCAGCCGATGCCGTCGAGCGCTGCAGAAGCGCGGGCGTGGTTCCGGTGATGATCACCGGAGACCATCCCGCTACCGCGATGTCCATCGCGCGAAGAATCGGCATCGCGCGCCACGAGACCGAGGTGGTCACTGGCATCGAGTTGGAGCGCATGACGCTCCAAGAGCTCGAGACTAGGGTTCTCGACACCCATGTTTACGCTCGCGTAGCACCGGAGCAGAAGCTGAAGATCGTCAGGGCGCTGCAGGACAAGGGCCAGTTCGTAGCGATGACGGGCGATGGAGTGAACGACGCTCCCGCTCTCAAGCAAGCCGACATCGGGGTGGCCATGGGCGTCACCGGGACCGACGTGGCCAAAGAAGCCGCATCGATGATCCTGCTGGACGACAACTTCTCGACCATCGTGCGCGCAGTGGAAGAGGGGCGACGTATCTACGACAACATCCGCAAGTTCATTCGCTACACGATGACCAGCAATTCCGGTGAGATTTTCACCATCCTTCTGGCTCCTTTCCTCGGCCTGCCCATACCTTTGCTGCCGATACACATACTGTGGATAAACCTGGTAACGGACGGATTGCCCGGTCTCGCCTACGCCGCCGAACCCGCAGAGCCCGACGTCATGCGCCGCCCTCCGCGTCCGCCGGCGCAGAGCATCATAGGCGAAGGGATGGTCGTCCAGATGTTGTGGGTGGGATTGCTGCTCGGCGGAGTGTCACTCGCAACTCAGGCACTGGCCATAGAGGTGCTAAGCGCCGATATGGACAACTGGAGGAGCATGGTCTTCACGGTCCTTTGCCTTGGACAGTTGGGTAATGCTTTCGCCATACGGTCGGAAAGTGAGTCGATATTCAGGCAGGGCCTGCTCTCCAACCGTCCCATGGCCGGCGCGATAGCTCTGACAGTAGTGCTCCAGTTGGCTACACTCTACGTGCCGTTCCTCAACCCGGTGTTCAGGACTGCGCCTTTGTCGCCGTCGGAACTCGGCATCACCTTGGCGGCTTCGACCATCGTGTTTTGTGCGGTCGAGACAGATAAGTGGCGCAAGCGCCTCCGCGCAACGCGTGCGGCGCCCGAGATGTGAGGTGCCTGAGTGTGACGCCCGATCTCCGAAATGATACCTGGTTCAGGCGCTTGTTGCCCTCGACGTTGCGCTCCCGGTTGACGCTGATCATCCTCGTCACGAATCTCGTGGTCTTGGCGTCCGCGGTCCTGATACTCGTCGCCTCTTGGTTCGCCCAGCAACCCATACTCGTTGAAGAAACTGCTCGACAGATGCTCGGCGAGGCCACGTGCCGCTTGGACGTCGAGGCCGAGCATGTGGACAGCATCGCTATCGCTTTCGCAGAGTACGCGCACACAGGCATCCACGACCATGGGCGGAGTGAGCACGGTCGGGCCGCAGAGTCTCTTGGCCTTTTCGAAGGGTACGGGAGACGCATGGGGGTCGAGGCGGCGGCCTGGATCCAAGAGGACGGCTCGGTGCTACATGGGTTCGGTGATGCTGCAGACGTCTCTTCCCTACGTCAGCTCACCGAAAGCCTGGGCTCTGAAGGCGAACGGGGGCTGCTCGGGCTTTCTGAGGACCGCCTCTCTGTCGTGTCCGTCCGTCCGATAACTGGAGAGGATGGGGCCCGGTCGGCCGGCTGGTATGCTGCGGCAATCGAAATCCCTCCCTCCCTTTTGACCTCGGAGGGGGACGCCGTCTTCGTCAAGGGAGGCCGTCCCGTTTGGTCTCAGGAAAGGCTCCGTGAGGTCTCGACCGCCCACGATGGAGCCGTGCTCGTGGGCACGGCCCCTAAGACCGTGATCGTCCGAGCCGAGATGCTCGGAGTCGACAACGGCCCGGTCGGTTGGCTCGAGATGAGAGGCCCATCTCCCGTAGACGACACCCTCTTCAGCCTCCTGGGTCTTTCGGTCTGGGTCGCGGGGGGCTTGGCAATCGTGTCCGGCCTGGTGGTGGGCGTCGCACTGACGAACGCGTTCCGCCGTCCGCTCGACGCTCTGATAGACCACGCCAAGCGAGACGGTCACGCCGCCCTCGAAGGGCAGCCTCTGCGACCCGTCGAGCGTGACCCTCTGCTGCCCGACGAGTTCCACAGCCTCCTCGATGTCTACGACCGGCTCCTTGCTCACCTTGCCAGACGCCAAACGGAACTGCTCGCCGCACAGGAAGAAGCTGCTGCGGCCGTCCGCTCCCTGGGCTTTGCCGTCAACGACTCGGCCGAGGCCAAGGTCCTCATACAGGACGAGGTCGTGGTACTTGCCAATCCCGCCGCTGTGGCGCTCCTCGGCGTGCCGGCCGAACGCATCACGGGCAGCGTGGATGATGTCTTCGACGACGTTGCCCTGACCACAGAGCGAGGAGAGCGAATCTCCCTGGAAGAAGCCGTTACCGCTGCGACCGAGCGTCCGTTGTGCCTTCGCGTGACGCGTCCGAACGGTTCGGAGCGGTGGGCTGAGATTCGCGTGGTGGCACACGAGAACGACTCGCGTGTGATGCTAGTCACAGGGCGAGACATCACCGAGGGGCGTCGGGTCGAGGCGCTTCGCGCAGAGGTGGTTTCGCTCGTATCGCACGACCTGCGGGC
>PWVH01000030.1 GCA_003563465.1 Coriobacteriaceae bacterium
AGGTAGCACATGTTAACCAACCGGCTCTCACCTGCAGCCTTGGCCACCGGCATAGCCGCCATTTCTTCAAGGCACTCCCACGCCTCGGCCAGACGACCCTGGTCCATGAGAACTCTCGACACGAGAAGAAGAGCGTCGATCTCTATCCTGTCCTGGCCCTCGCATCTCGCCAGATCCCGGGCGGCACTAGCCTTGGCGAGCGCTTCTTCGGCAAGAGCGAGATCGGCCTCGAGTTCTGCCCCGACCAGCATAAGACGCGGACGGGAAAGCAGAAGCCCTGCCGGAAGGGCGTTGATGGCTTCGAATACAGGGATTCTGCATCCCTGAGCCACGGCCATCGCGCTGTTCAACTCGAGCCAATCGGCTATCTCGGCATCGCTGGCCCGTTGCGCCATGAGGGACAGAACGCGTTCGTAATCGCCACGATGCTCGAGAATCGACAGGCAATCCGCAACAAGCAGGTCCGTCTCACACTCAAGAGATGAGGCGAACGTCTGAGAAGAAAAGACTCGCTGTGCAAGCGAGTGCATGTCCGCACTGTCCCCAAGACAGCTGTGCCCGGAGAGCACCTTCACCAGGGGAATTCTTTCGGCGATACGGGCAAGATGATTCGATTCAAAGCCTCTTCGAAGCGACTGCAGGTCGGTGCGTGTAGCGCGACCCAGCAACGCGAGAACGTACAACAGCTGCCTTTCGGCCTCGCTCAGCTGACGTTCGGCAAGGCTAAGCAGTAGGCTCGTGAGGCTAACAGGACACCTGCCACTCGACCAGCCGGTAATGTCCTCTCCGCCGCTCAGTGCGCTGTGCCTTGCGAGCACCGATACGAGCGCCGCTTGCCCACCTGAGCACTCGGCTATCGCATACGTGGCTTCGGACCCGATGGAGTCGCCGCCTAGCAGCCTGATCAGTTCAGCCGTCTCGGTCTCGTCAAGTCGGAGGTCTCCTCGCTCAAGCATGTAGAAGCCCTTCAGAGACGACAAAGCATCAACCGGAATCTCTCTGCAGGTGATTATCAGAGTGGTGGATGTCTCCAGCCTGCGCAGGCTCTTGACGAGTCGAGCGACCTCGCGATGAGAGTCGTCCAGACGAAGATCATCGATTACCACACACGTCCTACCCGAAGGAATCGCAGATCTGAGAAGCAGTCTCAGAGCCGCATGCGGGTCATCAGTCACAGCGCCGCCCGACTCCACTTCTTGCGTCCTTGTTTCTTCTTCGCCCCAGATTTCGGCTAGCGCAACGCGCACCGTTTCCAGCAGCAGTTCTCCCGAAAGAGCCTCGCCGAAACAGTCGATCCAGACGGTCGAGGCATCGGCGAGGTTGGCGGCAATCTGAGAGGCAAGAAACGTCTTCCCGTAGCCGGAAGGCGCTGTGATCAAGACGACATCGGGTTGCGAGCGTTCCAGAACTGCAAGCAGCCTTCGTCGTGTGATTCCCGGACCCAGATTCGGTGCGCCCCCGACCCGGCCCGATGTCGAGATGGACATCCATACCTCCAATCGACAGGGCCTCCTGAGGGGCTTGCGGCGATGATAACAGCACGCGAAGTCGCTGACTAGCGAAACCTTCGATCACGACTGCTCACGATATACGAGGTACGAGGAAGAGTTGGACGACGTCTGAAGCCTGGCCCACCTAAGACGGCAAAGACCCTTGTCCTCTAGGCAGGGAGCACTCAAGCACCACCACGACGATTCCTAAGAGAAGAAGCATATCGCCTAGACTCAGTACCGACTCTAAGACGCGCGGGCCTGCGAGCGGCAGTACGTCTCCGAGGAACAGGAGTCGAGTGCCCTCGCGTGCGACGTGATAGAAGTTGTGCTCCAAGATGCCGGCTGAAGCGGCATCGACATTCAAGGCGTCGAGTGCCTGCTCGCTCACGGGCATGCCCCGATTGAGCGCGATGACCAACGAATTCGCAAGGAGACCGAGCGCGCACAGCCTGAATCCCGCCAACCAACGATTCCTCCAACAGACGACGAGCAGGATTCCCGCGCCTGCCAACCAGCTCAACACCAAAACGAGTTCAACATTACGGGCAGCAACAGGCAGCGTCAGACGTGCTGGAAGAAGCTGCAGTATCACACCTAACGGAATCAGTGGGATGCCTCGGATAGAAACAGCAGCCAACTCGCTGTAGGCGCCTCGTATCAGTGGCACGAGCAACAACCCGAGAATCAGGGCGATCAGTATCGTCACAGGCTCTCCGTCTTCCTAAGTGCTTCCTCGTGAGCCCGTTCGATTCGCCTGCGTATGGGTTCCGCAAGTCGTCTGCCGACTCGCTCCGCCGCCTCCGACATCTGATTCGGGAGGCGAGAGGCGAGCGTTAGCGCGACCATGTAGGCTCCGGCCAGAACGTTCTCGCCCGGATCACGTTCTTCAGGTCGGCTCAATGCCGACAGCAGTGGCTCGACTGGTTTCAAGAAGCGTACTTCGGCCAGCGGCGTGGGCCGCACATCACCCGTTGTGGCATCCACATTCTCGAATGATAGCGAATAGCAACGTAAGAGAGCTGCGTAGCCTACGTTCTCCACCCTGGATCCGAACCATCCGTACTCGCCTGCCGTTCGACGTGCGAGAGCGGCCATTTTCTCTCCCAGACCTTCCTGAGTCGGGTGTTGTGCCTCCATGGCTCCGATCAATGCTTCGACGGTAGCGTGATATGCGGTCCTAACCTCGATCAAAAGGGCGAAAGACTGTCTCATTATTGCGAGCAGGAAAGTCATCAAGGCAAGGCCCCATACGGTCATCTCTTCGTACGTGATCACCGTCAGCATCGCGACGGAGATTCCCGCCGCGACAAAAGCCCCCTGCAGAGACAGATTCCCAAGCAGCATGCGGAGAACTGAATCGCGCCGACTAACAGCTGAGCTGAACTGTCCGTAGAGAAGCTCTACAAGAACGAAGACCAGCCCGGGCAACAGCACGCCGAAATACTGACCCCCGATCTGGCTCGGATCCCAAGCACGAGCGGCCAACGCCAAGGGCGCCGCTGCGATGAGTCCCGCTACACGCTTCGCAAGGCTTGCGATGAACGGAGAACTCTTCCTTCTGTTCCGTCCGGCGATATGCGCGAACGAGCGCGCCAGAATCGTAACCGGTATGAGCGTCCCGGGACCCAAGATGTATAGTCCGGCCACGAGAAGGGCTGAGTCGACATCTACGCTGTCACCGTGAGGCAACATGATGTCGAGCAGACTGACGAAGGTCAGCGCGACCAAGAACTGCAGTGCGGTACCCTCAAAGGGCGAAAGTGCATCCAAACGCAATGCCACGATCACGCCCGCAGCAACGACGGTGATGTCGATTACGCGGAGGGTGCGAGTGAGATGTTCCTCTTTCACTCCGAGGACACCTCCACAAGCTCGACCACTCGACAGAAGTGCTCCACTACTTGTGGATCGAATTGTGTGCCCGAACAGGCTATGACTTCCTCGATCGCCTCGGGCGACGACATAGCATCACGATAGGCTCGTTCGCTGGTCATCGCATCGAAGCTGTCGGCGACTGCAAGGATTCTGGCCGATATCGGAATCTCATCTCGGGCCAGACCCGAAACGTATCCGTAACCATCGAAACGTTCGTGATGATGTCGCACTATCGGCGCAAGCTCGCGCAATGCCGGTACCTGTTCGACGATTTCGGCACCCACTTTGGGATGGAGCCGGATGGCTCCGATTTCGTCGGAGGTGAGCTTGCCCGGCTTCATCAGCACGGTGTTCGCTATGGCCATCTTGCCTAG
>PWVH01000066.1 GCA_003563465.1 Coriobacteriaceae bacterium
CTACTCCCAGTGCCAGTCCTTGAGGTCGGCGGCGAATATCCAGCCGTGGCCGTGTGCTTCGACACGGTGCTCGCCGGTGTTCAGCCCTTCGCGGACGAAGTAGCAGTGATCCAGGTTCACGAGCCAGGACCAGGCGGCGTCGCCTTTCGCGCTGAAGCCGGTAGTGCCGTCCCACTGGGCCTTCTTCCAAAGCTCGTTCGCTTCGTCTTCGTCGGTCGCGCGCAGAGCGTCGTCCATGTACTCGTCAACCGTCGGATTGCTGTAGAAGCCGGTGTTCCACCAGCCTTGACCTGCGTAGCTGGTGCTGTAGAGGTTGTACATCTCGAGCGGATCGTAGCTTCCCCAGCCGAAGAGGACTGCGTTCGAATGCATGAGCGTCTCAATCTCGTCCCAGCTCTTGCCTTCCGGGGTCATCTCGATCCCAATCTCTTTGAGCTGGTCTGAAGCGACCATAGCAAGTGACTGGCGGGTCTGTTCGCCAGCAGGGTATATGACAGCGAACTTCGCCTCGAGGCCGTTCTTCTGGACTATGCCGTTACCGTTCTCGTCGGTCCAGCCGCCGTCGGCGAGTATCTGCTTGGCGCGTTCGATGTCGCCGTCCTCGATCACGGTGTCGGGGTTCCACCAGGCCATGCCGTCAGACACGGTGTATGCAGGCGAGCCGAAGCCCGAGAGCACTCCGTCGACCAGCGCCTGCCGGTCGATCGCGTAGTTGATCGCCTGGCGGATGGCGAGGTCGGAAGTGACGTCGTTTCCTATCGGGTGGCCTGCCTCGGTCGTGTCGCCTTCATCGGGAAGGAACGGGAACATCAGCCCACGGTTGTCGATGCTCTCGACAGCGACGAGGTCCATGCCGGCGATGTCCTGGGTGGCCAGCGTAGCCGGAACGGCCACCACATCGATGTCTCCGGCCTTGGCAGCGGCGAACCTAGCATCCTCTTCCATGAAGAGAAAGGTGACTTTGTCGATCTTAGGTCTGCCGCCGTAGTAGTCGTCATTCGCCTCTACGATGAGCTGCTGACCTTGGTCCCACTGTACGAACTTGAACGGTCCAGAGCCGATCGGATTCATGCCGTAGTCGTCGTCGTAAGCATGCTCGGGGACGATGCCGATGGTCGCGAGCTGATAGAGGAACGTCGATCGAGGCTCGTTGAGAGTGAACACGACGATCTCGTCGTCGGTCGCGACCGCGCTTGCGAGAATCGTGAGATCGACCACGGAACCACTGTCCTTGGCCTTCTCGAACGTGAACGCTACATCCTTTGCTGTCAGAGGTTCGCCATCGTGGAAGACTACGTCGTCGCGAACGGTGACGGTCCAAGTGATCCCGTCGTCGCTGATCTCGTAGCCGGTGGCGAGGTCGTTTTCTATATACAGGTTCACATCGCGTGTCAGTAGCGTGCTCTGGAAGACAGGGTGACCGTAGGCGGACCAGCCTTGGACCGGATCCCAGCCTACGTCGCTCTCCCACACCCCCGCCATCACGACCTCGTTGGCGCGGGCCTCTTCGTCGGTAGGCGGCCTAGTCGCTTCGCCGCCATCGCTTTCAGGAGTGCAGCCGCTGATCGCTGCGACTGCAAGCACTAGCACGACGAGAGCCGCGAGCCATACCCTCATCTTCGACATCATGTCTCCACCTTTCTCGAGCCGACCATTCAAGCCAGGGGCAATCATTGGAGTAACACCTAGAACGGAATAATAACACGCACAGAAGATGCGTCAAATATGCGTGCTACCGAACCAAAGACAATGTCGTGCACCGCTCAACACAGGAGTATGCTGTCTCCGGTGAGATCACACAGGGAGGGAGTCCAGCATGAACGGCGACTCTAACGGGGGTGTCGCGCCTCCGGTCGAGCCGGGTCCAAAGAGCACTCGCAGCGGGAAGTGGGTGGCCGCACTGGCGGTCGCAGGGTTGCTGTTCGTATGCGCTTGCTCCGTGGTTCTTCTGCTGGTGCTCACCGGGATAATCGCCGAGCCGGTCACGGTAATCGAGTGGATACTGATGGCCCTCTTCGGCGGTGGGGGTTGATAGCGAGAGGGGAGGCCGTGAGAGCCTTCACGACACGCTGGAGGGCGCGACCGTGTGGCTGAGACTGCGAGTTTCGGACGTGCGTACGATAGCCCACGTTGTCGGCGCGTTTCTGGTGGGCATCGGCTTTGTGATGCTGATCCCTCTGCTCACGGCCATAGCTTGGAGGGAGTGGGACCCGGCACTCGACTACTTCCTCGGCATGGGAGTGGCACTGCCGGTCGGCCTGGCGCTCATGCACGCAGACGTGGTCAGGGAACGGGTTACCTACGCGCACGCGTTCGCCATCACTGCACTGGGTTGGCTGGTGGCTGCGCTCTTCGGAGCGGTGCCCCTGGCGTTTTCGGGCAACTACGCCTCGTATGTGGATGCGGTCTTCGACGCACTGTCGGGGCTGACTACCTCCGGTCTCACCGTCGTAACCGATCTCGATCACATGGCTCACGCCCACAACATGTGGCGCCATCTGACCCATCTGATCGGAGGACAAGGGATCGTGGTCGCCGCTCTCTCTCTTGCGGTGGGCTTGCGCGGAGGTGGCCTGTCGCTCTACGTTGCCGAGGCGCGTGACGAGCGCATCCTGCCCAACGTCCTGCACACCGTGCGCTTCATCTGGGTGGTGACGGCCATCTACGTGGGAGTCGGGACGCTCGCCCTCCTCGGCGTGACGCAGTATTTGGGCATGCCATTAGGCCGAGGAACACTACATGCGTTCTGGATGGCGATCGCGACCTTTGACACCGGCGGATTCGGACCGCAGTCGATGAACTCGATGTACTACCACAGCCACCTGTTCGAGTTCGTCACTCTGTTCCTCATGATCGCCGGTGCTCTCAACTTCAACCTACACGCACAGGTGTGGCGCGGCGGATTCGACGAGCTGTGGCGCAACATCGAAGTCCGCGTCCTCGCTTTCAATACCACTGCGCTTTCCGTTCTCGTAGCGGCGAGCTTGGCGGTGACCACGGCGTTCTCGGGAGGCTTGCTGGGAGCGTGGCGCAAGGGTGCCTACCACGTGCTCTCTGCCCACACCGGTACGGGACATCAGGCGGTGTATTCGAACCAGTGGCTCGCTGACTTGACGCCTCCGGTGTTCGCAGCGGTACTGATCGCGATGGCGGCTGGCGGGGCGGCGTCTTCGACTGCCGGGGGCATCAAAGCGCTGCGGATCGGGCTGATAGGGCGCTCCCTTCTCCAGCAGGTGAAGATGGCCCTGGCGCCGCGCAGCGCGGTAAGCCGGGCGCGCTACCACCACATCGGCAAGCAGATTCTCACGCCGGAAGCAGCAGGTGCGGCAAGCATGGCTTTCGTCCTCTACGTAGTCACTTACATCACCGGTGGCCTGATCGGCGTGGAGTACGGCTACGACCTGCGCAGCGCAGTGTTCGAGTCTATCTCCGCGACCGCCAATGTGGGGCTGTCGACTGGAATAGTGTCTGCGGGCATGCCCCTCGGTCTCAAGCTCACTTACATGCTCCAGATGTGGGCTGGTCGGCTAGAGTTCCTTGCCGCGCTGGCACTGTTCGCTCACGCCCTTTACGCACTGAGAGGTCTTATCGATCTGCGCTCGCGTGCGTGACAGCCTGGCTGTGCCGAGGCTATGCTGGACATCGACGGGGGCTCCTGGGCGCGATCTACGTCAGCGAGGGACACATGATGCAAGCGAGGCGGGTACATCGGTTCCAGAACCCCTTCGAACA
>PWVH01000159.1 GCA_003563465.1 Coriobacteriaceae bacterium
CTGGCAGGTGGAGCGACTCCTCGCTCCACCTGCCATTGAGGACGATGGCGGCCCTGCCACCGGTGAGGAGGCGGGGATCGGGGTGCCCGTCGGGACATTTCCGCAGTGGCTCCGGTGTCCTTTCTGCCGCCTACTTGCGCCGGTTGACACGGGCCTGTTCAGCTTCAAAACCAACCCTTACAGGCTCGATCGCATCCAGTGGGTTCATGAGAGCTGCCCCAAGGCGAAGAAGCCTGTCGCAATCCCGTCACGATTCGTCGTGGCTTGCGACCAAGGTCATCTGGACGACTTCCCGTGGCGACACTACGTGCATCGAGGATCCAGCGACTGCAAAGAGCCGCTGAAGTTCTACGAGGTCGGAGCCTCATTGGAGAATGCGAACCTGTTCGTCGAGTGCGGGTGTGGCAAGAAGCGGTCGATGGTCGACGCCTTCGGACCCAGCGCCGCGGATGCGCTCCCGGATTGTCGGGGTCGACATCCGCACTTGGGTGCCTTCGGTAGGTGCGATGCGCCGATCCGCACGTTGCTGCTTGGCGCCTCGAACGGTTGGTTCCCGGAGACCATCTCGGTCCTGGCGGTGCCGACCGAGGGGACCAGACTTGAGCAGCTCGTTGAGGAGAACTGGGACGACCTCAAAGTCATAGACGAACCGCGCTGGCTGTCCGCGATGCGGAAGACCTCGCTGATGTCCTCCTTTGTCGATTTCTCGGATGAAGCCATCTGGGCAGCCATTCTGGCTAGGCAGGTTGAGACCGTACCTGAGGCTGAAGACGAGTACGATCTCAAGCGGCCCGAGTGGAATGCCTTCATTAAAGGCGAGAACCACGGCGACCATCTGCGAGACTTCCGGTTGTCAGCGGGCACCGTGCCGGAAGGGTATGCGGATGTCATCGACCGTGTCGTGCTGGTCGAGCGGCTCAGAGAAGTGAATGCGCTGACGGGATTCACCCGTATCAGCCCGCCCGAAGAGATGTCCGACGAGAGCGGCAAGCAGTTCAGGGCGCCCATCTCAGCAGACAAGCCGACCTTTGTGCCAGCTTCCGAGGTGAGAGGCGAGGGACTCTTCATTGCCTTCAAGACCGATGTGCTGGAGGCGTGGGCACAAGAAGCCCCGGTTCGAGCCCGAGAGGACAAGCTGTTCGCGGCGCATCGCGAGTGGCGCTCTTCGCGCCATCTTGACCCGGTCGAGAAGGGTTTTCCTGGCGCGGTCTACGCGGCGCTACACAGCTTCGCCCATGCACTGATGCGAGAGATTGCGCTTGAGTGTGGGTACAATTCGGCCAGCGTGCGTGAGCGCGTCTACGCACCACGGTTTGGCGAGCCGATCACGATGGCCGGAATTCTGGTCTACACTGCGGCACCCGATAGTGAGGGCACGTTGGGCGGCTTGGTGGCGCTTGGTGAGCCTGATGAGCTTGAGCGACTTATCACGCAGGCTCTTGCTTCGGCTGGCTTGTGTTCATCCGATCCACTCTGCAGCGAGCATGATCCCGTGCGGGACAAGAGTCTTCACGGAGCTTCGTGCCATGCGTGTCTCTTCTCTCCAGAGACTTCATGCGAGCGAGGCAATCGCCATCTTGACCGAGCCCTCCTGGTTCCGACATGGGCTGCAAAGGACGCCGCACTATTCGGAGGAGTAGTGGACGGCTCATGATCAGCGAGTCACTCCTCGGGCACCTATCACTGATGGCGCGAACTCTGCCGCCAGGCGCGGTGAATCAGGTTGTTCGTTCGATTCGACACGGTGGCTTAGAGAACGGCACGGTTCTGAATGTCGCAGCTACTCCCGAGACGGCGGGCCTGCTTGAGCAACTGCTCATGGACTGGACTGAGGACGGCGCTTGTTCGCCGGAGGAAGTTGCAGCTGGTCTCATCGTCGCGAACCTAAGCGTGTGCGATGAGCGCAGTCAGCACTCAGTCGAGATCGTCTGGACGGGACCAAAATCTGACATCGTGCCGGTGCGAAGAATCGACCAAGTGCTCTACCAGCTCATCGAGGGCGCTCGTCAGCGGCTGCTAATCGTCAGCTATGCAGTCTACGGTGTGCCGCTGGTGCTCGCCGCGGTCAATGAGGCGGCTGCGAATGGTGTGAGAGTAGACTTGGTGCTGGAGTTCGAGGGGCATGGCGCAGATCAGGAGTGGGATCCACTGAAGGCGCTCGGGAAACTAGACTCACGCGTTCGAGTGTTCGAGTGGCCGCATCGAGACCGGCCAATCTTGCCGGGGGGACGCCGAGGCATGATCCACGCCAAGTGCGCCGTAGTCGATTCCCGCGCAGCAGTGGTCTCAAGTGCTAACCTCACGGAGTACGCATTCGACGCGAACATGGAGCTGGGGATCCGCGTTGAGGGGGCGGCTGTTGCCTCGGAGATCGACCAGCACTTTCGCGAGCTGATGAACGCCGGGGTACTTCAGCTCCGGTCGCGCCCGTAGTCTGACTCGCAGTTGTGGCGGGGGGCGTTCTTGGACGAACTCGCGGTACTTGAACGGCTTAAGACGCTGGGACCCTCAACCCTTGCCGAGGTGGCCTCAGAGCTGGGCGCCTCGCCGACGGCAGTGAATCGATGCCTTGAGTCTCTGCGAAGTCGGCAACTTGTGAAGCGCAGCCCCAAGGGAAAGTGGTTCGTCCCCGGCTTCATGCGCGGTCAGAAATCCTCTGTGCTCTCGGCTGGTCCACACGCCCCGTTTGAGCAGATTATCGCCCTCGCCGCCTACGCCCGGCACTGTGCCTATGAGGAAGAGGATGGGTCAACGGCGTTGGACGCCTCAAGCCTGGGGCGTTCATGGCTTTTCTGGCCAGAAGCTCGTGAGTGGTCTGCGGCGGGGGGCGAGCCCCGCCGCCTCGATGTCTCTGCCGGGTTCTGCGATGCAGTGCGTGCGGCTGGCCCCCGATTGGTGTACGGCTATCCCACATGGCTCAAGCGTGACGGTTGTGGTTGCAGCGCAATCCCGATTCTCACTCAAGCCGTGGAGGTGCTTGAGGTGCACGCGCGGTCACTGCGCGTTGCTTTCGCCGATGAGTATCCGCAGGTAAACCCAGCGTTCCTACAGGAAGCCTTCGAGACCAGTGAGGACCGTCGGGCTTTCGTGGAGCAGATGGGGCTGCTTGGTGAAGAAGTTGAGGCGGGCGTCTCTGTCGGCAGTTGTGCATCGCGACTCGTTGAGGACGGTCTGCCATATCCGCTGGAATGGGCGGGGAGTCCGGTGGGGCAACCTCTTGAGCTGCCGATAAACGGGTTCGAGGATGACGGCGGTGTTCATAACGCGGCAGTTCTCGGTTTGGCTCGGGGGCTGAAGTACCGAAAGAGCCTTGCAGGCGAGCTTGAGGCCATCGCGCAGATCGACAAGCCCTCGCGATTCAGCGCAACTAGTCTCGGTGCGATGTTTGGGCTTGGTCCGGTGGCTAGCGCATCACCCGAGATCGTGGTCGGGGAGGATTTGCCTCTCGATGGTGACCAAGTGGGGGTCGTCCGTTACGCTCTCGGCGCGCCGTTGACGGTGGTTACAGGACCCCCAGGAACAGGCAAGTCACAGGTGGTCACCTCCATACTAGCCAACGCGCTTCTTAGTGGGCAGAGCGTTCTCTTCGCGAGTCTGAACCACAAGGCAGTTGCGGTCGTGGAGGACAAGCTGAATGGGATCGCGGGCTACCGTGCGATCTTGCACATGGGGAATGCCAGAGAGGACCGATGTCATCTCCTGGAGGTGGCCGCGGAAGTGGAGGAGCTTCTTGGCGGCGTGCTTTCTGATGACGATGGGGGCGAACGAGGTTCAGTCGGCGCCCGTCTAGCCGCTGCGCGAGCAGATGCCATTCGTTCCGCCGGGAGTGAAGAGCGAGCCTCGCTGGAGGAGCTGGCGGAAGCGGCGCGCAGCATGGGCGACGGGGAATGGACTGCATTCCCCGCGTGGATCCACGCGTTCCCTGAAGCAGCACACGTCTTCCCGCTGTGGTGCGTGACGAACCTGTCAGCGAAATGGAGCTTTCCGATGACCGCCGGCCTCTTCGACTTGTTGGTCATCGATGAGGCCAGTCAGTGCGACATCGGCTCAGCGCTGCCTCTGATGTATCGCGCCCGCCAAGCAGTGATCATTGGAGACGCGAATCAGCTCCGACATGTGACTTCCGTATCGCATGAACGAAGCAGACAGTTGGCCAGCCAGGCGGGAGTACCCGACTCGTTGTTCGCGAAGATCGATCACTCGAAGCGCTCGCTGTTCGACTTCGCTGCACAAACCGTGGGCGAGGACGCCCTCATGTCCCTGACAGGACACTACCGGTGTCACCCTGACATAGTCGGGTTCCCTAACCGGCAGTGGTACGAGAACATGATCACTGTGCTGACTGACTCATCCAGCCTTCCGACTCCCGGTTCGCTCCCCTTGGGGATGTACTGGCTGCCGATTCGCAGCACCGTGGAGCCTGGTTCGACGGGGGTCACCGCCAGAGACGAAGCCGAGATCATCGTCAGCCGCGTTCAGAGCTTGCTTACTGATGATGGATTCATGGGCACTGTTGGTGTGGTCACACCGTTCAGGGCCCAAAGGAGCCTCATCGAAGCAATGCTCGATGTGCAGCTTGAGCCTGCGGTGCGGGAGAGAGCGAGGCTGATTACGAGGACAGCCCACGGCTTCCAGGGCGACGAGCGAGATGTCATCTTTCTGTCGGCATGCCTGAGGCCCGGAATCAACAAGGGCTCTCATCGGTTTCTCAAAGAAACGGACAACCTGCTCAATGTGGCGGTGACCAGGGCTCGCTCTACCTTGGTGGTGGTCGGTGATCTGGATGCCTGCAGGAACTGCGGCATTAGTCACTATGAGGCGCTCGCTCTCTATTGGGATCAGCTCGAATCCGTGAGGGCGCGTTCGGTGGGCCGCATAGGTGCGGACCGCGCGCTGTTCCGGCGGCTCCTCCAGTGGCGTCGAGGACGAGCACTCCTTGAGGGCGCCACTCCTGCCAGGGTGCTGCCAGACGACACCTTGAGGGCGATCGCGCTGGTGCGACCCAGAACCGAGGAGGAGCTCGGTGCAATCAAGGGGATCGGGCTGGCGAAGACGGCGAAGTATGGCTCGGAAGTGCTTGAAATGGTTTCACTTAGCGATATGAAATCGTGAAACCCATGGCGATGTCTCGAAGACGTCGAGTTCGCCACACTTCAGTGGGTTCACTGGCTCAACAACGACCGGCTGCTCAAGCCAATCGGCGACATCCCGCCGGCTCAGCTCCTTGAAAGGGCGATCGATATCGATGCTGACCGTGTCGCCCTGGTTCATGGAGAGCCCGAAGCGGTGTCAGAGCTGCAGCGGAGTATGAGCACGGAAGGACTTCGCGTGCAGGAGAACAGCCTTGCACTGGAGCTGCCCGCTGGCTTGTAAGCACGTACCCGGGCAATCGCGAGAGCATCCTGGGCTGCGCTGACACTCCCTTCCTGGCACAGCGGTCTCAGTCAGGTCGTGACGACAGATGCCTCCGCTAGGAACGTGTTGCAGTCGTCGAAACGATGTATATAGCCGAGTCAGGCCCTCTCGCTATTATAGTCTGGTCGAAGAAAGGAGCACCGATGGGGCTTCGCAATCGCATTCCCCTCGCCAGGACGGGAGGCAACATCAACCGCTATATCGCCATCCACGGAGACGCCCTGCTCGCGATACACGACGAGCTTGAGCAGCACGAGCGCGACACCGAGCGCCGGATCGGAGAGCTTGCGGCTTCGGTGGAAACGCTTCGCTTCGAACTCCGCTGCACTCGCGTACTCGCTGCTGCGGCACTCGTCGTGGCTGCTATCTCAGCAGTAGCGGGAGTCGTCGTATGGTTGCTGACTTGAGATACTCTCTCGAACGTCTGGAGCGACTAGCCGCTCGACGACCAGAGCTTCACGTGAGCGCGATGGAAGCCACCGAGGCTGTGAAGCGATATACGGCGCTAACCCGTGCACGGGCGGCTGGCCGTTCCGTAATCGATGCCTCCCTCGCCGCCATCAGCACCGACGCGCTGCTCTCCTCGACAGCCTCATTCGACATTGACGATCTAGATCCGCATCTGCTCGAGGCGTTCGAGACCGCCTTTCCCTCGAAGGACATCGCAGAGCTCTCCTATGAGTCTCCGGAACAATGGCGTGGTCTCGTCTCCGCGTGGCAGGGCAAGTACTTTGAGGTTCTCGCTCGCGAGCGCCTCAACGCCGGTGAGCATTTCGGTCACCTGCGTCTCGCTCCCGGTCAGGAGGCGGGGCTTGCCGAGGACATATCGCAGACAGGATGGGATCTGTGGATCGCGGACGAGAGCGGAGAGATAGTCAAGACCGTCCAGCTCAAGGCGACGCAGTGCATAGACTATGTCCGAGAGGCGCTCGAACGCTATCCCGATGAACATATCGTCGCGACGGCCGACCTGGCTCATCACGCTCCGGCTATGCCGCTATTCGACGTCGACCAAATCTATGTCGATGAACTGACTGAGTCGCTGGACGTACTGGCTGGCGAACTCTCTGTGACTTACTTTGACGAACTCGCAAAAGGACTGCTCGTCATCGCAGCGCCGGTGGTCATCTTCGGCAGCGAAGCCCTGCGCTACCGTCGCGGGCAGTCCACACCGCGCCAAGCGGGTCGGCGGATCGTGGGGCGCCTGAGCAAGCTCGGGGTGGCATCTGGTGTGGGTTGGGGCGTTAATTCGTTGATATCAGGAGCCGGTTTGCCTGCTGTTTTCACAACACGGGTCGGGATGGACATCGTGCGCTCAGACGCGCTGCGCCGCAAGCTTATTGAGCGTCGCATGGCCGAGGCCGAGCAGGTGGTCGCCGCCTGTAGCAGGCGTGAGCACTGCACATCGAGGTCGCGCAGTTTCTAGCGGAAGACGCCCAGGTGGTGCTCCTAAGTCGGAAGATGTTGCCCGATGTGGCCGACCCAGATGCTCATGTCCTTCGGGTTCTCCCAGAAGTGTACCCGCAGTGTGCGGGTCAGTTTGTCACTCTTGCCCCACTTAAGGTGGCGCCAGCAAGTAATCCTCTCACCGTCAATTGTTATCGTTCTCGCAGCCTTCGTTGCCTTGCGGGACTTGGTGTGTGACCTTTCGGTGAGCGCATAGTCGAAGCTGTGATGGCCCGGCTCTGCTTGCCACTCTTCCATCCATACGTCGAGTGTGGGGTAGGACTCTCCCTGGGGCTTCAACATCCGCCTCTCCTGGGCACAATAGCCAATTTGTGTCAATGACGGTCGAAAACTGATCAGCCCGTGACGATTGAAAGTTGACCACCCTCAGCCGGTCGGCGTCGTGATGATGCCGGCCTTCTTCTTGTCCTTCAGGCGGTAGCTCTCGCCCTTGATCGAGATCGTCGTCGAATGGTGCAGCAGCCGATCGAGGATCGCGGTCGCGATCACGGTGTCGCCTGAGAAGACCTCGCCCCACTCGCCGTAACTCTTGTTGGATGTGAGCACGATCGAGCCTCTTTCGTAGCGGCGGCACACGACCTCGAAGAGGAGTGATGCTTCGCCGGCATCGAGCGGCAGGAATCCGACCTCGTCGATGATCAACAGGCGAGGCCGCACGAAGCGCTGCAGCCGTCGCGAGAACGTGCCTGCCGACCTGGCCTCGGACAGTGACGCCACGAGCCTGGCCGCGGTCGTGAACTTGACCTGCATGCGACGCTTCGCGGCCTCGGCCCCCAAAGCGATCGCCAGATGCGTCTTGCCCACGCCCGGCGGGCCCAGCAAGACGACGTTCTCGGCTCTCTCGACGAAGGCGCAGCTCGCGAGCTCGGTGACCTGCTTCTTGTTCACGCTCGGCTGGAACGAGAAGTCGAAGTCGGCAAGGGCCTTTCTCACCGGGAAGCCCGCGAGCCGCTGGATCGTGTCTGTGGCGCGCACGTCGGCGGCGTCTGATTGTGCCTGCAAGAGCGCCTCGGCGAAATCGGCAAACGACCACTCGCGCTCCGCGGCCTGTTGTGCCAGTGCCGGGACCAGTGCCGGCACGTCGGGAAGCCGGAGCTTGTCGGCCAAGTGTTCGAGTCTCTCCTCCGACAGGTTCACGAGCAGACCTCCTCGTAGACGGCAAGCGACCTTGTCTCAACCTCGGGCAGCTCTTCGAAGCGGAAGGGCGGACGGCGCGGCGCCACGGGAGGTGCGAGCTTGCGATCGGGCACCCAAGCAAGCGCCTCCGAGACCGGTGTCAGGCCCTCGAGCGGCAGCCGGTGCGCAGGCACCTCGCCGGTCGTGCCGTGGACCCGGACGTTCGCTTCATCCTCGAGCCAGGCGAGCACGCGTGCGTTCATGTCGTCGATGTCTGTGAAGACCCGGCCCACGAGGAAGGCGTCTTTGACATAGCCGATAGTGCGCTCGACCTTGCCCTTGGTCTGGGGGCGGTAGGGGCGACAGAGCTGTGGGCGGAAGCCGAAGCGCCCGGCGAAGTCGAGCAAGGCGGCGTTGAAGGTCACACGCGTGCGCGAGTGTTCGAGCGCGATGATCTTGGCGTTGTCGTAGAGCACGCGCCGTGGCATCCCGCCGAAGTAAGAAAAGGCCCGGGCGTGTGCGGCGAGAAAGGCCTCCGATGCGCAGGAGTCGGAGAACTCGACGTAGAGGTGGCGCGAGTAGCCGAGCAGCATCGTGAAGGCGTAGACCTTCGTGGGGATGCCGTGCACCTCGTGGCAACCGAGCTCGGCATAGTCGCACTGCGCCTGCTCGCCAGGAGGCGTCTCGAAGCGCACGACGGTGGTTCTGCGGGGCACGCGGTGCGGCCGCGTGAAGTCCTTCAGTATCGAGATCCCGCCGCCGTAGCCCATGGCGCGGATCTCGTCGAACAGGCGCTTGGCGGACAGCTCCGGGAACTCGCGGAGCCGTTCGTGCAGATAGTCCTTGTACGGGTCGAGCTTGCTCGGCATCTCCCGGCGCCGATACTCGGGCGGGCCGTCGCGGCGCAATGTGGCCTTGACGGTGTTGCGCGAGATCCCGAGCTCCCGTGCGATTGCGCTGATCGAGACACCCGCCTTGTGCATCGAGACGATGTCCACCCATTCCTCCAGTCGTATCAACTGCCCCCTCCTCGCCACGTCGCCGTGGCAAGGAGCCTACAGGGTGGTCAGTTTTCGACCGTCACAGGGTGATCAGTATTGCGTCGTCAGCGACAATTGCGTGGTTAACGTCCCCAGAAGTGGTGTACGAAGGCCCGGCCGCCTGATATAAGCCGGTCACTGCTCCGTCCTCAAGGTCGACAAGACCCACAACCAAGGAGGAACAGTGACCAAGGACAACATGGACGCTATCGACGTGCTGCGCAAGGGTAGCTTCGGTGTCTCAAGGGATACGGCAAGGACTCCCTCTTGTGTCGCGGATTCGCGGCTCACCTATCTTTTCTGCGAGGCTTGACTTGCTTGTCAGGTGTGGTCGCGGCGTCACGGCCGGGCAGCTTCAGTCCTTTCGCTATTCTGGTGCGTTCAGCTTCATATAGTCTGTTGCCCAGGCCCTTTGGCTGACTGGCGGCAAGCTTGTCGAGCTTCAACAGCCACTCCAAGTCAGTCTTGTCTTCGCCGTCAGCATGCTTGAACGCCTCTTCCCAACGTCCGCATCGGCGCCAGGCCCTAGTCGCATCACCCAGAGCCTTCGTCTCTAAGAACTTCTGGGCGGCTTCCTCAAAGCGCCCTCTTGCCTCCAAAAGCCTGCCGATCAAGTGGTGGTCTGTGGGCGATATGTGTTTGAGAACCCTCCCTGCGGCTTTCAGGTCACGTGATTCCCCAGCATCTATGAGTGTCGAGACGGCCTTCCGGCGAAGCTCCATGCTTTCGGCAGAAGCACTTTCAGCGAATCCAGCAATCCTCAGCCATGCCTCAACATCCTGCGCGAAATTATGGGAGTTCTCTCTATTGGCTGCGGCGCTCTCGATGGTGCCCTTCAGTGTTTGCCTGAAGGGCGGCAGAGCGGCAGCCAGCCAGGCCACGTGTTGCTCCTCAAGAGCAGCAGCGGTCTCGAGAAGATCAAGAGTGTTCTTCTGATCGGTGCGATTCTCCGACCAGGTATTGAGCTTAGTCAGTGCATCCAACCGAACCTCCATGCCGGTGCCGTCAACGGCCCCCTTCACCAACTGCAGCACGTTTGCTCTTGTAAGCCCATCAGGCAGGCTGTCATCCACGAGCAGCCTTGCGGCGGTGGCAACCAGTGTGTCGAGCGCTAGAGTGCGTATCTCGGGTGTCGAGACACCGTTTGGTAGTTCCGGATTCCCAAGCAGTTCGACTGCCTGGCGTGCCCTACGCCATGCACGTGCAGGCACCTCATCGATGAGTGCTCGAGCATCTTCTGCTGCGGAGAGCACGCGCTCTTCCGGCGCAGCATCGGAACTCTCAAAGTGATTGACAAGCTCCTCGGGAGTGTAGGGCACGAACGTCCCGAGAGCCTCCCTGCTAGCCTCCAGGTCTTTCGCGCTTGCACTAACATCAAGGAACACCAGCGTCTCGGTGGCCCGGCTCAACGCGACTCTCAACTGATCTATTCCGGTTCTAGTGATATGGCTGCTGAAGTCCGAGTCCACGAGGTCAGCAATTTGAGAATCGAGACTAGTCAGGAGGCGGCCTGGATCGACTACAACGACGTGCTGGTATTCCAGGCCTTTAGCTTGGGCGGGGGTCAGTATGCTGTCTGACAGGGACTCGGGCACCCAATCCGGGCGCCTGTCATCAGGAGTCAGCACTTGTACATCGGCTCTTGGCTCCAGGCTTTCGAGTGCGCATACAGCATCTGCTTTGTCGGCGGCGTTCACATGAACAACAGTTGCTTCACAGTCGTACTCGCTGCTGCGGCCCTGCTGCTTGGTCGGACGACGCACCTTTTCCAATTGTTTGTACCGTTCGGAAACCCGCTCGAGCACAGCATCGATTCGTTCAGGGCATCTAAGGTTGTCATCGAGTGGATACTCAGAGGGTGTCGCAACCCATTCACTAAGCTGTCCTTTGAGCTGCCCCCACTCAAAGCCTGAGGGGCGGACGGTCTGGCCCTCGTCAGCCGCAATGAGGAGCCAAGGCGCGTGACCGTTGCGAAAGCCCAAAGCACGGCAAAGCTCCACCACGACACGTGATTCTACAACGGTCAGATCCTGAGCCTCATCCACGACAATCCGGTCGAAGTCTTCGTAGTCCTTCGGGATCTTGTTTTCTCGGAGTGAGCATATCGCCGCCGCAGCAGCTGCCAGTTCAGGGAAGAGTTCTTCGAGAGGCTGATGATCGTGAATCGCACTCACCGTGCGAAGGAGTTTCTTGGCGGCTTCGCTGCCGACGCCCTTCGGTATTCCTCTCTCCTCGCGGTAGACTTCGTCACGCAGGCGGAAGATGCCACCAAGGGGAGCTGACCCATCTTCCTCGGGTACGGCTCGACCGATCAGGTGCGCCCTCACCTCAGCAAACAGGGCATCTCTGTTTTTCTCCCAAAGGCCAAGGTGGCCGAGCGGCTTGACAGCCTGAAGGAAGGCTTCTAGTGCATCGGACAGAGTTTGCCGATCGATGTCTCTACCAGACAAGTCGCCGAGAAACGTGACGAAATCCCGAGTGATGACACGGACATCCTTGGGCGCGAAGCAGCGCAGCCTCTCCTCTGCCAGTGCGGTCAGTTCTCGAGACCAGGTAAGGTACAGGATCTTCTGGTCGTCGCGAGCCTCGATGGCGCGCCACAGCGTGGTGGTTTTGCCTGAACCAGGTCGCCCCTGTATAAGCCGAACCGGGGCGTCGCTCTCTACGAATCTCAGCTGCTTGTCTGTCCAGGGCTGAGAAACCATCGTCTCGTCTTCAAGATCTGTCTGTTTGAATAGAAGGTACTCGTCCAGCTCGCCGGCTTTGAGAGGTTTGTGGTCGTCATGATGCCTTGTTGCACGAACCACGATGTCCCTCTTGCCGATGTTCATGTCTTTCACCGGCCGGTTGCCTTGGGGTGCCCACCAGAGGTAGTATTGCTTCCCATCATTTCCGCCCAGCGGTGACCTGAGCCAGCCCCTGTTCGTCTCGTCTGAGCAAGACTTCGGCTTTTCCATTTTCGTTCCGTGTGCCGCTAGACGTTGAAGAACGATACCAAGGCCGCTTGTCGAGGTTGGCATCTTTGGTAGACTCTGGGACGCTAGGGTGGCACCAGAGGGTGTGATTCAATTCGCCGAACTTGAGGTCTCTCCATGCCTTCGCGGGGTCGAGCCTGGTTTGCGGCCGCGAGCGTTCATCAATTGACTTGTTTGGGGCTCTTGTCTTCGGCCGACTCCTGGGGATCTGACCGTCCTCGACGAATTTGCGGTGCAGGGTGCTCACCTCCATTGGTTTGAGAAGATGGTGGTCGTCTCTCGAGCGAGCGGTCTTGAGCCCTAGTTCTTCTCGTGAGGTCTTTGCGACATCGTCTTTGTCTAGCCCATACTTCTCGGCGAACTCTCGTATTGTCATGCTGCGAGACATGCTGCGAGACTGGTAGTCGCGCTTCTCGGCCATGGCTGCCCCCTTAGACGTCAGAACCCGTTAGCCTGTGCCGAAGCTGATACTCCGACTCAAATCATAACCAATCGCTCTGACGGGCCACGTCCCCTCAAGTGATGAATGAAGCCCCCTGCTCCGGCCTCGAGGATATCACTCAGCCGGCCATGAGCTCGGTCACTACTCCTTGAGCCTCTCCGCCCTCGACAGCGAGTGCTGGTAGCATGGCCTTCTCGACCTCGACATCGGGTGGCCATCATCGAGCATCAGCGGGATTGGAGTGGCAGTCTCGAAGGCCGCCTGGACGATGCGGACGCTTCGGACGACCTTGTGTCGCAACTAGGTCGCACCGCTCTTTAAGGGAGCGACTTCACGATGGAGACGGTCTGCATCTCGCCCTCGAGCGGACTCTCCCAGGCTTTTTGCAAACCAAACTGCAAAACATGCGGGACGCAACTAGACAACGCTTGGCAACGCCAGACGTGACGAAGCGTCCGGCAACCCGGGACTCGAGAGCTCGAATCCCTCCCCTCCGCCATGGATGGCGAAACACCCTTCGCGATTCCCGCCCGTTGTGCACTCCGTGTGCAGTAAGGGAGCCAACCCCCGATTACCCCTGCACACTACAGCGCAGGTCAGCGTCGATTGTGACTACTTCTGACTACTCCTGCGCAAGCGTCTTAGCATCCTGGGAAGTCACGAGTGCTATCTGCTCACGAAACCTGGCGTTGTGCGTAGGTGTCTTCTCGCTCATCGCAATGACAGCAAAAAGCGGCACTCACGTCGTCCTCGGCTATCCACGGGGGGCCTTGTCTGTCTTACGCACCCGAAGCCCAAGTGAGCAGGGCGAAGTCGTCGTGGCGGCCGTAGACTACCGGCAGCACGCCCATGCGGGGCCCCGAGCTATCGCGTCCCTTGGCACCGGTCTCCTCCCCGAGTACGAAAACATATCTCTTACCGGATAGGACTGACGCGACTCACCACGACTCGAGCTGGTAGTCGATGTCGAAGGCCGACCAGCGGTCCTCACCCATTACGGCGAGGTTCGCCTCAAGGAACTCACGTGGGAAGTGCGCCTTCATGTAGGCCACGCGGTATCCTATCAGCGCCTCGCCGATGGAATGCGCCTTGTGGGATGCATACAAGGCGGCGTGGACGGAGTCATCCCAGACGGCTTCAAGGGTCTTCGCATCGTAGCCGCTGAGGTCCCCTGCTCGGAACCACTCGGCACGCAAACGCTCGATGCTCTCCTGGCGTGCGGTGTACGCAGCTCTCCGGAGGCGGTTCGCCCACGCGTACGAGAGGTTACTGAATGCGCGCCACGCGTGCATGAGCTGTTCTTCGAAGAGGTAGATGCCGTGAGTGCGCGAAAGGATGGGTCTGAGATTCGGGTGAAGCTCGGGAGCCACGTCTAGCCTGGCGCGCTCCA
>PWVH01000167.1 GCA_003563465.1 Coriobacteriaceae bacterium
ACATCCGGGGACAGAACAAGTGCAAAGCTACCCGTGAAAGCCTCAAGGTGAAGGCAGTCTGGCTCTCCCGGGATGAACTCCTGAAGATCTACCACTCATGCTAGTACGCATATCTGCGTGCCACCCATTGCGTCACAGGAGAGATGACCGTGGAAGAGCGCCAGCCCCGCCCAAGAGCCGTACGTGATTGGATGAGGCATGGGAGTGTGAAGTGACCCAACCCACCTCTTGACTCTCCTCTTACTGGAGGGTTTATACTGGTACCGAAGGCCTTCAGAGCAAGGACAAGAGGAGAGCCATGTTCAAAATCGGTGATTTCTCCCGCCTGAGCTTGGTCACGGTGAAGACACTGCATTACTACGACGAAATCGGTCTGCTGAAACCGGTCAGGGTAGACCGGTTCACCGGATACCGCTACTACTCAGCCGACCAGCTACCCCGACTCAACCACATCCGTAGTCTGAGATCACTCGGTCTCTCACTGGAGCAGATCGCCACTCTGATGAACGATAGCTTCAGTTCCCTCCAGCTGAGGAACATCCTTGTCCTGAAACAGGCTGAGTTGCGACAGCGGATAGACGATGAACAGCAGCGACTGGACAAGGTGGGGGAGTTGCTCAAACAGATTGAAAAGGAGGAGAAGGTGCCGGACTACCAGGTAGTTATCAAAGAACTACCAGCGATGAAGATCGCCTCAGTCCGTGGGACGGTGCCAACTTACCATGACATTACGATGCTCATTGAGAAGCTCGCGCCCATGAGGACCCAGCACGCGGACAGCATCGTCGGGCCGATCCTTGCCATCTATCATGACACGGAGTATCGCGAGAAGGAGGTGGATATCGAGGTCGCCATACCCATCAGCAGAGACCTGATCCTGCCCGACAGCATCAGTGTCCGCGATCTTCCCGCTGAAGAGACGGCAGCGACGACTCTGCACCTCGGCCCTTACGGAACCATTGGCGAGACCGGGACCGCTCTCATGCAGTGGTGTGAGGCCAATGGCTATGAGCTAGCCGGGCCTGACCGCGAGGTCTTCCTCGCCAATCCCGGCGACACAGATGATCCTGTTAACTACGTGACCGAACTCCAGCAGCCAGTGAGAAAGGTGTAACGTGACATTACGTGTCGCAGCATCTCCCCTTCTCGGGAAGGGGAGATGCTACTACATCGATGTTAGGCTTAACACGAGGTCGAATCGTTGCACTCCAGTGCTGTGGAGTGCTCGGAACACTGCGTGCAGAGCCAGTTAGGTAGGCGATTCGACAGGGGAGGGTACCGCCTCAATAATGTCAGGCGAAGAAGGAGCCGAGGGTGGTCTCACACCGGGGGCGAAGCTTGCTGACACGCGAACGGCCGGGACTCCTGCATGCACGGGTGAACTGAGGAGGTATAACGATGGAATCAGCGACACTGGTAGTCCGGGGAGCAACCCTGGTCGACGGTACCGGGCGGAAGCCGATCGAAAACGCCAGCATCGTCATCCGGGACGATGTGATTGCGGGCATCGAGACCGAATCCAGGGGCGACTGGCCCGAAAGAGTGCAGGTAATCGATGCCCGGGGGAAGTTCGTCATCCCGGGGTTGTGGGACTCCCACATCCACGTCGGAGGAAGCGCAGGCGGGCTTGTCTCTCCAGAGGAGTTCTCCCCGGAACAGTACGAACTTAACTGGCGCGCCTATCTCTACAACGGGATAACCTCGATCTTCGATGCCGGCGGGGCAAAGGACTCGATGCTCGAGTGGCGCAAGAGCGAACGTGAGGGCAGTCTGCTTGGTCCAAGGGTCTTCGCGGCGGGTCCGGGCTTCACGGCTCCGGGAGGCCATCCGGCCAGCACGATCTACGCGGGAATGGACTGGCTGGTCGAGCAGGCAACGCGTCAGGTGGACGACCCTGACCTGGCCCGCCAGAAGGTGCGCGAGGTGGTGGCCGACGGAGTTGATGCTATTAAGGCTATCTACGACGACTCGGGGGGTATGCTACCCAAGCTGTCTCTTGATGTGTTGCGGGCCATCACCGACGAGGCCCACGAGCAAGGCAAGCGCGTCTTCGTTCACGTGCAGAACGCTCCGGACGCCATCGATGCTCTTAACGCCGGAGCCGATGGGATTGAGCACATGGTCCGCGCCGATGAGGCCGGCTGGGAAGAGGCTTTGGAGCTTGCGGCCCAGAAGGGGGTCTTCTGGACTCCGACGCTGGCGGTCATGGAGGCACTGGGACGCATGGGGGACATGACCTATTTCGACAACTACGAGACCGAAGGAAGCGTCTCCCGGGTTGTGCTGGAAGGCATCAGGCAGGTCTGGCAGGACGCCGGCACGGACCGGCCAGAACCCCTGGAGCCCTGCCTTGAGTCGTTGAGGCGGGCAAGAGAGCTCGGAGTAAAGGTGGCACTGGGGACCGATGCCGGGAATCCGGCGGTGTTCCACGGCCTGGGAGTCCATCGTGAGCTGAAGCTGATGGTCAGAGCCGGTTACTCGCCGATGGAGGCAATCATCGCTGCGACCGGTAAAGCGGCAGAGAAGCTGGGCGTGGAAGGGGAGCTGGGCACGGTGGAGGAGGGCAAGGCTGCGGACCTCCTGGTCCTCAGCGCAGACCCTCTGGCCGATATCCGCAACGCCCGGCAGGTCGAGGTTGTGATCAAGCGCGGGACCGTCTACCGGCGCGACGAACTGGCGATCAAGCCGGGAGAATTGCGCCCGGTTCCGCAAGAACCGCCTGCAGAGGAGCCCGATCAACCAGAGGCACCTGTAGCGGGGGAGCCCTTGAGCATCGAACAAGCGCAGGCACTCCTTGCCCAGGGCTACAGGCTTTTCTTCGACCCTGCGAACGCCGGGGAGTTTCACAAGGGACGGGAGCATCTCCAGAGTGCGGAAGCCGGGCTCAATGCCCTTGTTAAGCACAACCCGGACAATGCAGAGGCCTTCCATCTGCTTGGCCAGGTGCAGTTCGCGCTGGGCGAGCATTTCGAGACCGCGATCGAATCTTGGGGCGTTCAACCGGACGAGAGAGCTGCAGGGCGGTATTTTGAGGCGAGTTTGAAGTCGGCGGAACGGGCTATCCAACTGGACAAGGGACACTCCGATGCTCACCGCTTGAATGCCGAGGCAACCATGAGGCTGATGAGGTACAAGGGATGGATGTTCGCTGCCTCCAAGGGCCCGAAAGCCAGCAAGGGCATCGAGCAGGCCATCCAGCTTGACGATGCTAACGCCAGGGCACACCTGGCTCAGGGGCTACGCTACTTCTTCACACCCGAGCGGTTCGGTGGAGACATCGGTAAAGCTCAGCTTGCCTTCACCAGGGCTCTGGGGTTGGCGCGCGATGAGCACGAGAGGTTCTTAGCTCATGTCTGGCTGGGCCAGGCACTAAGCAGGCACCAGGAGACCAAAAGCGCACGCCAGCACTTTCAGAGCGCGTTGGCCATCTACCCCAACAGCAGCTGGGCGAAGGCGCTGCTTGAGAGCAGTCATGAAGAGTAAGGCGACCGGTAGAGAACAGAGTGTGTCTGGCGAAACGGAAAGGCCACAGGCAGGGTTTCCTCATCTTCTGGTTACAGAATGGAGCAGTGAGTAAGTGTCTGCGATACGCGTGGCAGATCTGGTCAAGACGTACGGCGGCCGCCGTGTGCTTGACGGAGTTGACCTCGACATACAGGAGGGCGAGTTCTACGCTCTCATGGGCCCGAACGGTTCCGGGAAGACCACGCTTGCCAGCA